>DATKHJ010000460.1:0-6849 GCA_035510335.1 Flavisolibacter sp.
GGAAGCACTTTTTAAGGCTGTTCCATCGTTAAGCAATGGACTTTGTTTTTGTACGGGGTCATTTGGTGTTCGTCCGGACAACGATTTACCAGCGATGGTGAAGCAGTTTGCTGACCGCATCAACTTTATTCACTTACGAAGCACACGGCGAAACGAATACGGCGATTTTTATGAAGACAATCACCTGGAAGGCGATGTGGATATGTATGAAGTTGTGAAAGCGATTACTGAAATTTCGCAGCAACGAAACCTTAGCATTCCTATGCGTCCCGATCACGGCCACCAGATGCTCGATGATCTGAACAAAAAAACCAACCCTGGTTATTCGGCTATTGGCCGCCTGCGAGGACTGGCAGAATTAAGAGGACTTGAATTAGGAATTATCAGGAGCAGAACAGAAAAATAATCAGCATCTTAATAAGAATACGACCTGCATAAGAAAAGAATTCTGTGCGCAGGTCGTATTCTGTTTTTAGCTGTTGTGTTAGTTGGCTGCCTCAATTAGTGCATCCACTTCCTTCTGCACACGTTCCGTAAACTCCTTCGACCAGATAGACCAGTGATCAGCATTCGGAATGATTTCTACAACTATATCCGCCTTCATTGCGTCAGCTTTTGCTTTCAATGCTTCCACGGATTTGTTGAGATGAAAGTTGTCGGCTGCCCCTGCATACACATGTAGTTTCTTACCGGATAATTTTCCTGACAAACGCTTCCAGTTATTTTGGAGGAAAAGCCCCAGGTCATAAGGTTTCCAGTCTTCCACAACATCCGTGTCAACAACGCCTGTTTCGCGGTTGAACAGTTGCTTCGGGCGGCCATCTTTTCCCAACCTTCCAAATTCCGCTTCAAAGGCCTGTGTTTGTGTGCCGTCGTCTTCAAACATCTCTGCGGCTACATCATTTTTTACAATGTTCTGATACTTGCCATCTTTGAGAAATGCACCCCTTAACGAACCATCTTTGTTGTAATAAAAATTTGCACTTTTCTCGTAAAGATTTACGTTGGTAAAATTGCTGAAGTCAACCGGGTCAGGTGATACGGCCCAACCACCGCCAAATGCATCGGGGTAATGCAGCGGCAACCACAGGGATGGATAACCGCCGGAGCTTTGTCCCATTACGAACGTTTGCGAAGCTTTGCCGGTTGTGCGGTAGGCAGCGCGGATGTACGGAATTACTTCTTCCACCAACGCCTTTGCCCAGGGACCATTCACTCTTGAATCAACAAATGAATGCAGTCCCCAGCGGGTTTGCGTTTCGGGATTGAGGTAAACAAATATTTTCTCACTGCCGGTGCGCATGCCATAACGGACGCGGCGGTCTTTGTTCAATACATCGTAATGTGTTCCGCCCCAGCCGGGAATGACAAAAACAACAGGGTACTGTTTTGCTGTATCCTTTCCATAACCCGGCGGCAGTACAACGCCGGCTTTTACAAATACATCTTTTTTATGGAAATCGGATAAAAGGGAACTGCGCAGCTCCATCAGTCGAATTGAGTCGCTGGCCGGAAAGGGCCGGGGCTTCACCTCGCGGTTCAGCCAGATGTGGATTTCGCCTTTACCGTTTTCATCAACCTGCAACAGCGGTTCATTGCTGGAATAAAAACTGCCCGGGTTAAACCAGCCCCGTTCGGGATTTGCATCCATTGTGCCAATGACCTTGTAATAACCGGGTTTCATTTGCGAAGGCTTTACAGAAAGCGTTTCTGCTTCGTCATTAATTTCAATAACCTTGTCTTTCGTCCAGTTGGTTAGGTTTACGGCAAACCGTGGCTGCGTGTTGCTGGTGCCGTTTCTGAATCCGTTTGCTGTATCGGCGGTGGTGGAAACAATCAGGCGACCGATTAAAGGGCGGTTTGCGCTGGAATCGAGATGCACAAAAATTTTCACCTGTGAAAAGGATACAAGTGAAGTGAATGCTGACAGCGTTAGTAACAGAATCGATTTCATCTTGCTGAACAAATTAGACGATTAAACGGGTCAATTGGCAATGCTGCCCGCATTCTACACAAATGGCAACTATAACACATGATTGGCAGGATACATTTATTGCCACAACGCTTTGCCAGGTAAGCACAGGTTTTTTGAAAATGCAAAGCCGCCCGGCAATCAGCCGGGCAGGCTTGTTTGCACCCGACACCAAAAATTAGTTTCGTTCCGCAGTAAGGTCAAGTTCTATTTCTATTTCCGGCAAGATGTATTGATCATCAGGCAATGCTGGATCTGCCGCATAATTCATTCCCCATTTGGTGCGATCAACCTTTAGTTTGGCGGCAATGTGCAACTGGTTACCATTCTTTTCAATTCGTGCAGGAAAGCTAACTGGCAGCGATTTTCCAAGCATGGTTAACTGGCCGGAAACAAAAAAGTTTGCATCGGCAATGGACTCTGGATCATTGTCGCTATGGTACTTTACATTTTCAATGGTAAACGAAAGATTGGGATGTAAAACCATGTTGAAAAAATCGGCGCTCTGCAAGTGGTGAATGAGTTGCTCTTTCAGCGCTTCTGTCGGCAGGTTGAAATTTTCGATGCTGGAAAGCGGCATGACGAACGTACCGCTTTTAACGAGGTCGCCGGACATCCTTATGTTTTCACTTTCTACATTAAGGCTGCCTTCGTTGAAATAGCCGGTTCGCAAGAAGCCTTTCCATTTGGCAACCGATGCGCCAGCTACCAGCTGGTAGTTTTCACTATTGGTTTCGTTCTTTTTACAGGAAGTCAGCAAAAGCAAGGCTGCCAATGCTAGCAGGAAATTTGTCTTTCTCATCTGGTATAATTTGTATTGATGGTTACGTTGGTTATCGCGGGTTGTGAATGCGTTTTACGGTTTTCAGGTAAGCATAAACTGCTTCCAAGTCTTCTGTTGTCATACCGCCGTACATGGTCCAGGGCATAGGTGTGTTGAGTTGTTTCGGGCCGACAAGCTCTTTGTTGTAACTACTGTCTGCATAGTGCCGAAAGCGTTGTACAAAGGCTTCCTTCGTCCAGTTGCCAATGCCGGTTGCCGCATCGAATGTGATGTTGGGAGAAACCAGCACACCACCCGGCTGGCGAAACTCCATACCGCCGCCAAACTCGGTACCCGGTACTACTTTTCCTTTGTCGGTTTTGCTATGGCAATCCACGCAACCCGCAGCATTCACCAGGTAAGCGCCGTAAGCAATGGTGCTATCGGGATGCGGACGTGTTGTAAAGGCTGCAGCTTGCGGCATGGTGTTGATCAGGAAGTTTACAGGGAAATCAACTTCCGATCGCGGCACATCATTTTTCACCGGTGGCAATGTGCGGATGTAAGCAATGATACTCACGACATCTTCCTGGTCCATGCGGCCAAAACGATGATAGGCCATCAGTGGAAAAAGTGCGCCACCATCTTTGGTAACACCGGTGGTGATGGCTCTAAAAATCTCGCCATCTGTCCAGCTTTCCAATGCATAAGGCGTGATGTTTGGCGCATAAAAATTGCCGGGGAAACCCATTTCTTTTTTGAACGATTCGCCTCCGCCGCCCTGGTTGGTGGCAGCCATAGGGCCGGAATAAAAATTCCATTCTCTTGTGCTGTGACAATCCATACAAACGGCCACATGATGCGCCAGGTAAGCGCCACGGGCAATCCGCTCCGGCGTACGTTCAATTTTTATATCCGGTGCCGGACCGGTATCGGGCAACGCGGTTTTTAAATAGATACCTGCGGCAGAAACGCAGACAATCAGAACAAGAAGCACGATGCCAATAATCTTTAATGCTTTCATGGTTGAAGAATTGATGGTGTGGGATTGGTGCTAGTAATGGTAGTTTGCAGGGAGAGTGTGTCAATCTTTTAGGTTAGCATATAGTTCGTGCCTGTCTTTTTTAAAATGATATATTAGTGTTCCCTGTTTGTCTTTCTCCGTAAATCGAGGACCAAAACTATTTTGCTGCGATGTGCGTTCAGCAGTGCATTGTTTGATATGCAGAAAAGATTGTTTTAGCTGTAGAACGTTTGTTTTAAACTGTCAGTCATTCATAATTACTGAAGGCATTGAAATGCAGAATTCTGCAGGCAGGAAGTAAGCCGGAAATAAAGGCAACGGCTTTTTAGAAAGGCAATTTTAAACTAACAAAAGATGGAGTGAAGGCAGGAGAGAAGCTGTTGCAGAATGGCAGATCAAAAGAAATGTGATCTTTCCTTATTCAATAAATCAAAAGACGAATAGTATGGCGGCTTTAGACATTCCATTTCTTGAAGAAATGGAATGTCTTTGTGCTATTCTACTTACCAAGCCATTTTTTAAAATCATTTGCCCGTAAGCGGCTGATCACAATATCCTCGTAAGCGGCAGGCTGAATGATCAACTTCATTTTACCGTCAAACCAGGCAAGGGCCTGGTCCACCGCTTTGTGATGCACAATAAACTGCCGGTTCACCCGGAAAAAATCCGCCGGGTTTAGTTGTTTTTCCAGGTCGTCAAGATTGCTGTCAATCATGTAATCGCTGTTGTCAAATGTTTTAATGTATTGCACCCGTTCCCTTGTGTAGGCATGCGAAACATCAGCGGCATTGATGGAAAAGAACCGCGTTCCTTTTTTCACCAGGAAGCGGCTTTTGTATTCCGGCGCTTCGCTTTTAAACTGATTTAGCAAACTGGCCAAACCTTTGTAATCGTATTTTTCTTTTAGTGCGTTTTTGTATTTGTCAATGGCAAATTCAAGGTCGGCTTTTTTTACAGGCTTCAACAGGTAGTCGATGCTGTTGTATTTAAACGCCTGGATGGCATACTCATCAAAAGCTGTTATAAAAATGATAGGACATTTGACCTCAACCTGATCCAGAATTTCAAAACTTTTCCCATCGCCAAGTTGAATATCCATAAACAGCAGATCGGCCGGTGGTGCGGTTTGCAGGTAGCGCACCGAACTTTTTACCGTGTCCAGCACATTCAACACCTCCACTTCTTCAATGTCAGACAACACCTGCCGAAAACGCTCAACTGCCTGCTTTTCATCTTCAATGATTACAATTTTCATAACCTCTCTTTGCGTAGGGTTTGTCAAATGGAGCAACTAAAAATAAGAGTCAAAAATTTGTGAAACAGCATCATTCATTTTTTTTAAAGACTCTGCAGAAAACTTGTTGCTAAAATCGATTTTTAAAGTCTTTGCAACATCAAACCGCAACGGCTGTTTTTACGCCAGTTTGTATCAGCGGCAGCGTCACCCGAAAAGAGGTTTCGTCTTCCGTTATTTCCAACAGATGGTCTTTGCGCAAAAGTTTGTAGCGCTCCATCAGGTTTAAGAGCCCGGTTTTCTCTGATAGTTCCGGCGACCGTTTCTTTTGCAGGTTGTTCCTCACAACAAGCGATCCTTCTTGGCTTTGAATGGAAATCTTCAGGGGCTGTTCTTCCGAAACAATATTGTGCTTTACCGCATTCTCTACCAGCAGTTGCAATACAAAGGGCGGCACCAGCGCATCTTCGTCTTCTTCTGCTACCTCTATTTCTACTTGCAAAGAATCCTGGAAACGTGTTTTCAAAAGGGAAAGAAAAAGCTGGATAAACTGCAGTTCTTCCCGCACCGTAGAAAGCTCCCGCAGGTTTTTGCGCAGGAGATAACGGTAAACAGATGAAAGTTCTTCCGCAAATCGAATGGCATTGTTGGGTTGTGTGGGAATGAGCGAAATCAGCGTATTGAGACTGTTGAAAAGAAAATGCGGTTTTACCTGCTCTTTCAAAAGCTGGAACTGGTTGGTGAGGTTGATCTTTTTAATTTCTTCCGACTCCGCATACAGCACCTTCCAGTTTTGAATGTAATAAACTCCTTCGTACACACCCACAACAATGATGGAGCACATGATATTCAGCCCCGCAATAAAACCATAATCTTCCAACAAAATGCTTGTATAGGTGCCGATTTTAAATGAAAAAAAGTGATCGACAAAGCCCACTAAAAAAGCAACAGGCAAACCTATTGCAGCAAGGAACAATAACCGCTTTCTTGTATTAGCTATGCCGGGAGATTTCTTGCGTGAAAGGTAAACCACACGTACAGTGCTCTCCCAGCATAGCAGCGCATAAAATGCGGATATGCTCAGATATACAAGGGCAGAAGAAAACCCTTTAATGAACATACCATAAAAAAAGACCAGCAGAAATGCGAAGAGGAAAAGCGGGCCAAAAATGCGAAGTTTTTTTTCGTTCATCCGGGTAAGTTGAAAGCTTTAAGAAGCATTGGTAAAGATAATCGGGTTTTGCGGTTGGCGGGGCCGTCCACAAAAAGCCAATTCCTGCCGGCAAACGCAGCAAGGATCGGATGGTTTTTAGGAATGTTCTGTTTTTAAAATTTGCATAGCGATCGGTTTCTCGCAACCCTCTAATTTTTAATAAACAGGCGGGTTTCCGTTCCCTGTTTGCTTATTAGTTGTAGCGTGTACACACCCGCAGGCAGCGACTGTACGTTTACCGTAACAATACGTCCGCTTCCGGGAGCTACCGCCTGTTCTTTTAGTTTGGCGCCGGCTGCGGTAAAGATTTCAATGCGTTGCAGGCTTCCTTCAGCAGGCAGAATAATGTTGAGAACACTGCTGGCAGGGTTAGGACCAACAACCAGTTCTTTCAACGCTGCATTATTCAGAAGTGTAATAACTTTTGAATAAGAAAATTTACCGTCAACATCAACCTGCTTTATGCGATAGTAATTAAAACCATTAGCCATCTGCGCATGCACAAAACTGTAATTCCCCCTGCCGGTGTTGCCACTGGCTTTTACTTCCCCGACAGTTGTAAACCTGGTGCCATCTGTACTGTGTTCAATCACAAAGCGGTCGGTCGCCACTTCTTCTGCCGTACTCCACGACAGCGCTGCTT
>DATKHJ010000461.1:0-3634 GCA_035510335.1 Flavisolibacter sp.
GGACTGGGACAACGTGAGCAGCGGCGTTGCCGGCGACTTCGGCATCAGCATTTTCTTCCGGCAAGAAGGCGACCTGCGGGTGCGTTCCGTAGAGCCGCAATCGCCTGCGGGCAAGGCCGGTGTACGGCGCGGCTGGCGCATTACGCGGATCAATGGCAGCTCCAACATTACAACCAGCAACACGAACTATATTGTACAGAACGTCTATCAAAGCAGCAACACCTCGTTTACGTTTGAAAAGCCTGATGGCAGCAGCGTAAGCTTTTCCTTGGAGGCCGCTTACTACCAGGAAAACCCCGTTGTACTTGATTCAGTGTATGCCGTAAACGGCAAGAAGACCGGCTATTTCGTGTTCTCTTCTTTCCTTGGTGATACCACCAAAATGTACAACGAGTTTGGCCGCATTTTTAACCGCTTTGGCGCCGAAGGCGTGCAGGACCTGGTGGTTGATCTTCGGTACAACGGCGGCGGTTATGTAACGGTAGCGCAAGCTCTGGCCAACTACCTGGCGCCATCTTCTGCCAACGGCAATGTAATGATGGTGCAGAAGTTCAACAAGACCTACACATCTTACAACAGCACCGATTATTACCGCAAAAAAGGACCGCTGAACCTGAACCGCATTTTCTTTATTGTTAGCAACGGTACGGCATCAGCAAGCGAACTGCTGATCAACAGCCTGAAGCCATACATGGAAGTGGTGTTGCTGGGCACCAGCCGTACGCATGGCAAGCCAGTGGGCTACTTCCCCATCCCGGTTGGTAGCTGGTATATTTTGCCGGTTTCGTTCTTTACGGTTAACAAGAACGGCGAAGGAAATTATTACGACGGGCTTCCTTTGAACAACCAGGTAGCCGATGGTCTTGACAAAGACTGGGGCGACGTTGGCGAGGCATCGCTTGCAAGTGCCTTGAAATACATTAACACAGGAAGCTTCCGCACAGCTGCACCCGGTACGGCAGTTCAATTGCCTGCGGCCGTCATCAACGGGAACGCAACCATTGATGCGCAGAATTTTAAAGGCGCCATTGACCTGCGCAAAAGAAAGTAAACAGAACGGCTCCGTTTAATCCATAAAAGAAGAAAGGCTTTCGCATTTGCGAAAGCCTTTCTTCTTTTATGCGTACAATGTTGTTTACCAGAACTTCACGTAGATGGCTGCCAGGATCAACAGCGTGGCAACAATCATGGCCATGATAGAAGGTTTTACCCTGAACATTTCTTTGTCCAGCGCAAACGCTTTCGGATTCACCTTTGGACCAGCAAGGCTGATAGAAACCATTACCAGCATGGTAAAGAAGAACGCCCAGCCCATGTTAATGAGGAAAGGGATCTGGTAAATCACTTTTCCTTCTACATTGGTTGGGAAGGCAGTGTATAATAGGGTTTCGTTGCCAAACAGCGGCACGGCCCACAGCTTGAAAAACACTGACATGGCCAAACCGGTAATAAGGCCCACCACAGCGGCAGTACCGGTGGTACGCTTCCAGAACATACCCAAAATAAACATGGCAAATACACCCGGGCTAATGAAACCGGTGTACTCCTGGATAAAGGTGAAACCACCTTTACCGCCAATGCCCAGCAGATCCTCCCACTCAAAAATCACGGCAACAAGGATGGACACAAAAGCCACGATCTTACCCATCCACACCATTTTCTTTTCATCGCCTTCTGCAGCCATGCCATGAGCCGTTGCCGCAACGCCTTCGTTCACACCAGACGGCATGGGCAAGCCACCACCCGCAACATTCGTTGACGGAACACCATCATCTGCCACAGCCGGGCTTTTTCTGAAATACTTCATGTAAATATCCAGCGTAAAAATGGTGGCAATACTGTTCAGCTTTCCGGCCAGAGAGGCAACAATAGCAGCCGTTAAGGCGGCAACTGCCAGTCCTTTTAAACCACTTGGCAAGAAACCAAGAATAGCCGAGTAAGCATCATCCATTCCACGCAGTTCTTCCAGGTGGCCGTTCTGGTGCAACACAAAGGCCGCAATACCCGGAAGCATTACGATGATAGGCATGAGCAGTTTCAAAAAGCCGGCAAACAAAATTCCTTTGCGGGCAGTATCCAGATCGGCACCCAGGGCACGTTGTGTGATGTATTGGTTACATCCCCAATAGTTCAGGTTTACAATCCACTGGCCGGCAAAATACATAGCAATACCCGGCAGAATGAGATACTTGTCAATGGAATTCTGCGCAGCAGCATCGCCACCTAACGCGGCATTCACTGTTGTTTCGTTGGGTTTGTCAAGAATCATGTGGAAATGCTCCGGCGCTTTGTCCATCAGGGCCGTAAAGCCTGCCCAGGCATCGCTTCCCAAACCAAAACGTTCGCTCACAATAGTCAGTGCAAAATAAATCGTGGCAAAACCACCAATGATCAAAACAGCTACCTGGATTACATCGGTGTAGCCAATCACCTTCATACCACCCAGGGTAATAATGAGGGAGAAGATCGCCAGCGCAACCATAATGGTGTGCAGGTATTCAGGACCTACAAGACCGCTGATGGCAATAGCACCTAAGTAAAGAATAGAAGTAAGGTTAACGAAGATGTAAAGCAGCAGCCAGAAGATGGCCATGATGAGCGACACTGTTTCGTTGTACCGCTGTTTCAGAAACTGCGGCATGGTGTAAATCTTGTTCTTTAAATACACCGGCATAAACCACACGGCAATGATGATGAGGGCAATGGCGGCAATCCACTCATAGGCCGCAACGGCAATACCCACAAAATACCCGTTACCGCTCATGCCAATAAACTGCTCTGCAGAAATATTGGACGCAATCAGCGAGGCGCCAATGGCCCACCAGGTCAGTGAACCTTCGGCGAGGAAGTAATCATGCGAGGCTGAAACTGATTTCTTTTTTTTCTTTTGGTAAACGTAATAACCATAGCCGGCTACGATAACAAAATAGATAATAAAAACAATGTAGTCGCTCAGTTGGAGACGGTTCATTCAGTTGGTTTGAGTAAATGAAAAGATAGACTAAACGAAATAAAAATATGGCATTCGACGAAATGGCGGCCAATATTTTTGACAGCCTGTTGTTAGTTTTCAACAACGAGTTCACATTGGTTATAGGAAACGATGCAAATGAGATTTTAGAGCTAAACAGGATGGTGCAGGACGCTGTGTCTTTTTGAAATGACTGTGCATTATATGATATGTTCTACGTTAGGTTAACCAGTAAGCTTTGGAAAGAAGTAAACGAAACGTAAGAGGGCCTGTTCTTTTATGAACATTGTATTTGAAGAAAGAAGGTTTGTCTTGGTTAAGAAAACAATCGCCGCTATCATCCGCAAAAATCATTGCATGGAAAATGTTACCGAAAGCGAAGTGCCTTTCCCGGGCATGCTATTCAGAACGAATGTGCCACCGAGACTTTCGGCTCTTGTCCGCATATTGGTAATGCCAATGCCGCTGCGTTTTTTCGTGGTGTCGAAGCCAACGCCATCGTCGGTAACATCCAGCGCCAGCAAACCGTTTTTGCCGGAAAGCTTCACCTCTACGCTGGCCGCTTTTGCGTGTTTCAGCACGTTGGTTAAATGCTCCTGTAAAATGCGGTACAGCGCCAGGTGAAGCTCTGGTTCCACTTCTTTGTTGGCCATCTGCACCGCC
>DATKHJ010000462.1:0-2623 GCA_035510335.1 Flavisolibacter sp.
GCGTTAGCCGTTTTACTGTCTCAGCAGTGTTGCGTTCCGGTAGTAAAATTTTACTGTAGAGTTTTAGGGCTTCTTCGGCGCTTTCCGGTTCGCGGTTGCCGTTCAGGGCCATCAGGTCAACCTTTACTCCCGGAATGCGGTTGGAAGCGAATGCCAGCCCAAAGTTCATGCGGTTTAGTAACGAACCGGTATTGATCCAGTATTGTCCCCTGTCGGGAAAACCGGTTGGCGCCTGGTAATTGTAAAGGCGTTGTCCCATTTTAGAAACCCATTGGTAAAGCTGGAAAGGCGCAGCAATGGCAGCATCGGTGGCACGAATAGCGCTGATGGCTACTTCAAACGGCGATTTTGTTTTCTCCCGCAATGCATTCTTGCTCCAAAACTCTGGTGCACTTACCATGGTGATCAGCACCTCTTTTATATCGCCGTCTTTCTCCAAAAAGGTTTTTGCCATTTTATCAACAAGGGCCTGCGGTGGTGTATCGCTTACAAAACGTACTGCCAGTTTTTTAGCAATGAACTTCGCAGTGGAAGGATGTGTTGCCAGCAGGTGAATAAGCTTCACGCCTTCTTCGTAACCGCTACCGGCGGGAAAGGTTACACCTAATACCTTCTTCTCCCCTTTGTCATGTTTGTTAGCGGCAAAAAAGAAATTATCATCATATACAAACCCCAGTTTTTCCAGTTGCTTTTCGTTTCGCTGACGGGCTGGTTTTAAGTTGTATTCAATGGCAGGATTTAAACTCCACCCGGTTAATATTCGTGCCGCCTGCGTTACATCGGCCTGTGTATAGCCGCCATCTACACCCATGGTGTGCAGTTCCATTATTTCCCGTGCATAGTTTTCATTAAGCCCTTGCATTTTGGGCCGGGCTGGTTTACGAGTGGCCATAGTTGCGGTGTCGGTCATCTGCGCCTGCATGCGGTCAGCCGCTCTTTCCCGCATTCCATCGCGAAGCTTGTTGAGCTTTTTCTGGTTCATGTTGGCCGCTTCTTCCGATACGGTGCTTTTGTTGTTGTCGAGATAGGTGAGCATGGCCGGCGACTTGGCCGTGGCCAGTAACAGCGTTTCAAATTTGCCCAATACATTCGGACGAATAACATCTCTTTCGTACGAAGTAAGGTATTGCTGAACGCCACCTTTGCTGACGGCTATGTTGAAGTGGTTAAACCAAAAATCGGTGAGCACTTCTTTCAGTTGATTGTTGGAATATGCAGCCCGCAAAATCTTTTGGTTGGCTAATTCGCGAAGCAGTTCTGCCTGCGGCTTTAAGCCTTGCTGCTGCATAAATTCTTTGATGTTGTTCTGCGTTTCTTTCTTATCCAGGTTGGCCGAATCTTTATCAATCACACCTTTTTGAACGGCCATGCGCAGTGCTTGTCCGCCCCTTGGGTAAGTGGCAACAATTTCTTCGTTGGTC
The DNA here is from genome assembly GCA_035510335.1 of Flavisolibacter sp. Taxonomy (GTDB): domain Bacteria; phylum Bacteroidota; class Bacteroidia; order Chitinophagales; family Chitinophagaceae; genus Flavisolibacter. The sequence goes on from DATKHJ010000462.1 coordinate 1,422, forward strand.
ATCTTTAACGATGCGTAGCCGGCAACGGCTTCTTCCACTTTTGAATCGGGCAGGTTTGCCATTAATTGCTGGTTAAACCAGGCTTCGTGTCCCATTTTGGTAACCGCTTCAATATCGCCGGGCCTGGCGCCAAAGCTGAAGCGGGAGAGAAGATGCGCCGCGGCTTCCTGCTGCGAAAGCCCCGCTTTCTGATAGGGGAAGCGATAGGTGGTTTCATCCAGGTATTTAAAACAAAAAGAGGAGAGGATAGCGCCGAGGGAAACCAGCACAAATCCATAAGTGAATTTTTGAAAAGCACTTTTCATATCAGTAATTTGAAGCCAGGGTTTTTGCTTTCGCTAAAGAAAAGCAGTGAGGTTGACTTGCGGCATTTAAAAATGTTTAACAATCCAGGGAATTAATTTTTATGCTTCCGGCCTGGCTATTCTTTCACCAGGGCAATGGCACTGCGGCATTCGTTTGTATGGTTAATAATTTTTATATTTAAGAAGGCCAAAACCAAAGCAAATGAAAATTTTCTTTTTACCGCTTCTGTTTGCCTTACCGCTAATTGCTGATGCCCAGCAAGACAGTATAAAGAAACACGTCATTCTGATTGATGTGCAAGCAAAGAGCGGAACAGTAAACAATTATTATTTGCAAAGCCTGAGCGATACGTCTCTTTCGCTTACCAGGCAGCCCATCCTTTACGGCACAACAAATGCCAAAACCGACAAGGCTTTTTATTACGACGATATAAAATCAATTACTTACCGCAGAAAAGGCGCTACAGGCAGAACAATTTTGGCAGGTGCAGCCATTGGCTTTGTTACCGGCGCAATCATCGGACTGGCGTCTGGTGATGATGACTCCAATAGCTGGTTTCGTATCAGCGCCGGAGAGAAAGCACTTGCCGGAGGTTTCCTGTTGGGAGCTACCGGTGCCATTGTGGGAACCATTGCCGGTTTGGTCAGCAACAAGCGGTTTGTCATTATGGGCGAACGCAACAAGTTCTGGCAATTTCAGCAGTTTGTTTATCGCAAATCTCACAAAACGCTCCAGGTTAATTACTGACAGATGGCAAACAACCGGGCCATGCGCAAACAACCCGTTAAGCAGCCGCAAACATACCCGGCAATCCTCGGGCAAGACGGTTAGGTTTGTTGTCTAAAGAAGATCGTATGCAAAAAATTACTCCTTTCTTATGGTTTAACGATAATGCT
>DATKHJ010000463.1:0-4435 GCA_035510335.1 Flavisolibacter sp.
TGATTGGGGTGAGCTGGATTACCTGGTGATTGACATGCCGCCCGGCACCGGTGATATTCACCTGACGCTGATGCAAACGGCCCCGGTTACCGGTGTTGTGGTAGTGACTACACCGCAGGATGTTGCCCTTGCCGATGCGAAAAAAGGCATCGCCATGTTTGGACAGGCGCAAATGAATGTGCCCATCATTGGGTTGGTAGAAAACATGAGTTATTTTATTCCCGCTGAACTCCCTGGCAACAAATATTACATCTTCGGAAAAGAAGGTGGCAAGCGGCTTGCGGAAGAATACGAGCTTCCGTTTTTAGGACAAATTCCGCTGGTGCAAAGCATTCGCGAGGGCGGCGATATTGGCGTGCCCATTATGGTGAGTGATGAAGAAATTACAAAAGAAGCTTTTCATGAATTTGCCGGTGCGGTAGCCAGGAGCGTTTCCATGCGCAATGCACACATGCGGATTGAAGAAGTGGCGGAAACTGTGTGAACCTGCGTCAGCTCAGGTGAAAACGTTTTGCCAACATTCGTAAAGCCGTTTGTACCACTTTAAAGGTTGCCAAAGCCAGTAGCACACCGCCAATGGCACCTCCGGCACCAGCAAGGCTAATGAGTGTGCTTTCTGAAACAGATAGGCCTAACAAGCGGTTTGCAATAAAAGCACCTGCTATGGCAAGGATTCCGCCGGTGATACCAAAAACAATTGCCAGGAAAGTTTTAAAGCCTGCCGACACAGATTTGTTATAAATGCCTACAGCAAATACGGCTGATAAGACACCGAGTGATGCAAGGCCAAATAAAGCAAACACGATGAGTGAAGCTGCTATGGCACCAATGATGGCAGCCCCGATCATGGCACAGCCAAAAATGCTCATGAGCAGCAAAAGAAAGATGTTGAAGCCATCATCCGGCATTGGTGGTTCTGTCTGTTGGGCTATTGAAGGAAGAAAAGCGCATAGAAAGACAACGAAAAAAATATATTTGAAGATTATTATTCGTTTCATAAACAGAACGTAGCTTTTAAAAACATGTACAACATACCTTATTTTAAGGAAACCGACAAAGAAGCCGTGATGGATTTCATTCACCGCCATCCCTTTGCTTTTATTGTTGGCTGTAATGAAAAAAATCAGCCTGTGGCTACACAGATTCCAGTTTTTATAGAGGAAAAAGAAGGTGGCATTTACCTCACCGGTCACATGATGAAAAATACGGACCATCACAAAGCGTTTGAAAAAAATGCAGCCGCTCTTTGTGTGTTCACAGGCCCGCATACCTACGTCAGTGCAAGCTGGTATGTTAATCCGCACCAGGCTTCTACCTGGAATTACATGTCGGTGCATGTAAAAGGACCCCTTCGTTTTTTAGATGATGCGGGGTTGATTGAAGTACTAAAGAAAACGTCGCTGCATTTCGAGAACAATGATCATTCTTCTCCAACAACGTACGATAATTTGCCTGCCGACTACACGGCCAAACTGACAAAAGCCATTGTAGCCTTTGAAGTGAAAGTTGAATCCATCGAGAATACGTTTAAATTAAGCCAGAACCGAGACGAAGAAAACTACAATCGAATTATAACGAAGTTAGAAGAGCAGGATGCAGACGGCAAAGCCATTGCTGACGAAATGAAAAAACGAAAAGCATCCTTGTTTAAATAAGCAAACGCAGGTTTTGATGACAGTTATGATTTGCTTTGAATGTGATTCACATTAAAACCTGTGTTCTATTCCCAACCACGCAAGCGCATTTTTGGCCAACAGTTTTTCTTTTACTTCTTTTGCCAGGTTCATACTTTCTATTAATTCTCCCGGCAGGTGTTCACCTAATGGAAAAGGGTAATCAGACCCAAGGCAAATTTTATCATCACTGACGGTTTCCCGCAAGAACTGGAATGCCTTTTCATCATGCACGAGGCTATCCACCCAAAACTTCCCGAAGTAATCTCTTGGATTTACGTTGTTATCGATCTGCACCAAATCGGGACGAACCTGAAACCCGTGTTCAATTCTTCCAACTGTGTAAGGGAAGGAGCCGCCGCCATGCGCAAAGGCCACTCTAAGCCTGGGAAATTTTTCAAACACACCTCCAAAGATCAGCGAACAAATAGCCCGTGTTGTTTCTGCCGGCATACCTACTAACCACGGCAGCCAGTATTTCTGCATGTCTTTTTCACCCATCATTTCCCACGGATGAATGAACAAGGCGCAGTTTAATTTTTCTGCTGCTTCATAAAAAGGTAAAAATTCCGGATCGCTTAAATTTTTACCGTTCACATTTGTTCCGATCTCAAGCCCTGGCATTTTTAGCTCCTGCATGCAGCGTTCCATTTCCCGGATGGAAAGTGACACATCCTGCAACGGCACAGTGCCGATGCCTATAAACCGTTTCGATTCTTTGGCGGCAACTTCCGCGATGTGATCGTTAAAAAAGCGGGACGTTTCCAGTGCATCTTTCGGGGCAGCCCAATAGTTAAAGAGCACCGGGATGGTTGACAGAACCTGGACATCCACACCTGTATCATTCATTTCAACAAGGCGCACGTCTTCCCGGAAACAATTGTCCTCCACCTCCCGAAAAACTTTATCGCCTTTCATCATGCAAGCCTTGCAACTGCGGTGCTCCAGGTGAATGAATTCGCCATACCCGAACTTGGCCACCCAGTTCGGCATTTTTTCGGGCATGATGTGGGTGTGAATGTCAATTTTCATATTTCACGCAAAGAAGCAAAGAAAAGACAAAGCCGCTAAGATTACTCTTGCGGCTTTGCAACTTCGCATCTTTGCGTGAAACAAACTATTTCTTCACCGGTGGCTCCATCACCGCTCCACAGTTTTTGCACGTCCGCAGTTCTTCGTTCGAATAAAAACGCTCCATAATGGGTGGTAATTGTTTTACGATATCTTTTACAAAGGCAAATTCTTCGTACAATTTATTACCGCAGTTTTCGCAAAACCACATAAACGCATCTTCTTCGTTCTCGTCTTCTTCCCTTATTTTTTCAATCACCAAACCAACCGTGTTTGCCGGCCGCTGTGGCGAATGCGGCGTCTTCGGTGGCAACAAAAACAGATCACCTTCATGAATGGCAATATCACGCGGCTGACCGTTATCAATGATCTTTAAAACAATATTTCCTTCTACCTGGTAGTACAATTCTTCGCTTTCGTTGTAGTGGTAATCTTTGCGGGCATTAGGTCCACCTACTACCATCACTATAAAATTTTCCGCGTCTTTGTAAATGCATTGATTGCCTACAGGTGGTTTCAGCAAATCGCGGTGTTCATCAATCCAGCGTTTCAGGTTAAAGGGAGCAGCAATCGGCATAACGATTTAATTTAAATGAGGTGAAAGTATAGTCAGCTAATTTACACTCATTCTGCTTCCCATCGTTGGCAACCATGGTTTACAATCGACAGGATTTTAGCGATTGCGTTCTCTCTTGCTTCTATCATTCTTCCAATATTGAATCCCAACCGTGAACAAGCGAACCTGTAAACTCGTGAACAGCAACAATAGGCCGAAACTTATTCTCTCCGAGGGATATATTTCTCCTTGCTCTTGTTTACGCATCACCCGGGCTTAAATTCGCAAAAAGCATTGCTGGTATGAATTTATCACTGGAAGGAAAAAATGCAGTCATTTGCGGCGGCAGCCAGGGAATCGGCTACGCCGTTGCAGAAGAGCTGGCACTCATGGGCGCCAATTGTACGTTGCTGGCGCGGAACGAAGAGGCCTTAAAACTGGCCGTTGGCGAACTTGATATTTCCATCCGGCAGTTGCACAACTATCATGCAGTTGATGTGGCCAATCATGCCGCACTAAAGGCAGTGATTGCGACCATCACGGCAGAGAAGCCGGTTCATATATTAATCAACAACACCGGCGGTCCGGCTGCCGGACCGATTGTAGAAGCCACAGAAGAACAGTTTCTGCAGGCTTTCCATCAACACCTGCTCACGAATCACCTGCTCACAAAAGCTGTGATGGAAGGCATGAAGGCTGAAGGCTACGGCCGCATTATCAACATCGTTTCTACCTCGGTAAAAGTACCGTTGAAAAACCTCGGTGTGTCCAACACCACCCGCGGCGCAGTTGCCTCATGGGCCAAAACAATGTCGAACGAACTGGCGCAGTTTGGCATTACGGTAAACAATGTGTTGCCCGGTGCAACACGAACACAACGCCTGGAAAGTATCCTGCAAAACACCGCTACAAAAAAAGGCTTGTCGTTGGAAACGGTTGAAGAAGAAATGCTGGAAGAAATTCCGGCCAAACGTTTTGGTGAAGCCCAAGAAATTGCAGCAATGGCTGCGTTTCTCGCATCGCCTGCCGCGGCGTATGTAAACGGCACCAGCATTCCGGTTGATGGCGGACGCACTGGAAGCATCTGAGAAACTTGCACTGAATTATCTTTAACTGACAACAAACACACATGATT
>DATKHJ010000464.1:0-3416 GCA_035510335.1 Flavisolibacter sp.
CAATGTAAGCCCAATAAGCAATGACGAATAAAACTGTCAAATATTTAAAAATCTTTCCTGCTCTTTTGAAACCTACTTTCATTGCGGAAGTATTGGAGTAGCGTTAAATAATCGGGAGTTTAGATAGCTTTACAAGTCCGCACCTAGTAGCCCATTTTCAACAAATTTGAGTCATACAAATCGCCGTTATGCACTGGTTGCCCTACATTGCTGGTAACAATAAATATACGAACCGCTTAGTACAGTTTTCTACTGATACTCAACGCAATTTTGTACCGCCCTATCTCTGGCAAATGCAGCTAAAGCAAAACTGCGCTTCTTCTAAAACTTGAAATTCCATGTAACACTCGGCAGCACCGGGAACAGCGATACCTGCTTCGGCTGCACCTTTAGCGTACCGTTATACGGACTTCCCTCCTGCGCAAAATAAATGAAGTAAGGATTGGCGCGGCTGTACGCATTGTAAAGCCCAAACACCCAGGAACTTTGCAGGCGCCGCGGTTTCTTTGGCTGTGGTGTGTAGGTAGCCGAAATATCCAGGCGGTGGTAAGCACTCAGGCGGTACGCATTAATCTTGCTGTACTCCTGCGTCAGCACGCCGTTCAAAATATAAAACCGTTGCGGCAGCGAGGTAGCGTTGCCCGTGGCGTACACAAACACCGCCCCAAACTTCCACTTCTTGCTTTGTTCGTACGTGGCCACAATGGAAAGGTCATGCCGACGGTCGTACTTGGCCGGATACTTCACGCCTTCGTTCAGGTCGGGGAACTGCCGCCAGGTCCACGACAGGGTGTAGCCTACCCAGCCGGTCAATCGTCCGCGAACCTTGTTCACAAAAAACTCCGAACCATAACTCCACCCCTTTCCAAATACAAAATCCTCTTCGGGATCGGTTAGGTTGGGCGTGTAACCTTCGCGGTACTCCAGCTGGTTTTGCATTTGCTTGTAATACACCTCCACCGAGGTTTCGTATTCGTTGTTCTTAAAGTTCTTGAACAGTCCCGCCGCATACAGCCAGCTTTTTTGCGGCGCCACCCTGAAGGTGCTGGGCACCCACAAATCGGTAGGCAGCGTAGTGCCGGCATTGCTCACCAGGTGAATGTATTGCAGGTTGCGGGTAACCGATGCTTTAATAGAGGTCGATTCGTTCACGGCAAAGCGGGCTGTTACCCTTGGTTCAAAACCGTTGTAGGTTTTCACAGGATCAAAGCTGCCGTACACGGTGCTGTCTAATTTGTTTTGCGACGCATCTTTTACATACCTGGTGTAAGGGCCTATCTGGGTGAAGGCGCTCCACCGCAGGCCGTAATTCAGCTTCAGCTTTTCACTTACATCCCAGTTGTCCTGTATGTACAAAGCATTTTCAACCGCCCTTTTAATGCCGGTGTTGCTGGGCGTGAAGATCACACTGTCCTGCCGGCCCGAGGTAACGTTTGGCGTAAACTTGTGGTAAGTAGAAAGCCCGCCGAACTTGATCTTGTGTGAACCCGAAGGATAGTAATCAAAATCCATCTTGCCCGAAAAATCGCGGATGCCTGATGCCAGCTTGATCTCGAAATTATTTTGCGCTGCGCCGAAAGAGAAGTTGTAATCGTTGTACACCAGCGTGGTGTTGGCAAACAGCTTGCGGTTGAACACATGGTTCCAGCGTAGTGTTCCGGTTGAGTTGCCCCAGGGAATATCGGCGTTGAACGAAAGCTTGGCATTGCGAAAGGTAAACACATCTCTCCCAAAATAACCGCTTAAGTAAAGCCGGTCTTTGTCGGAAAAGCGGTAATTGATCTTTGCATTCAGGTCGTAGAAATAATAGCCCGAACCGGCAAAATTGCTGCTGTCGCTGATGAAGGGTTTTACCAATGCATCGATATAAGTACGGCGACCGGAGACAATAAACGAAGCTTTGTTTTTAATGAGCGGACCCTGCACCGAAAACCTTGAGGCAATCAATCCAATGCCACCTTCGGTTACAAACTGGTTGGCGTTGCCGTCTTTCATCTGCACATCCAGCACCGACGAAATACGTCCGCCGTATTGCGCCGGCATGCCGCCTTTAATGAGCGAGGTGTTTTTTATCGCATCCGAATTAAAAATTGAAAAGAAGCCAAACAGGTGGCCGGTGTTGTACACCACGGCATCATCCAGCATAATCAGGTTTTGGTCGGGACCGCCGCCACGCACATAAAAACCGGCGTTCCCCTCCCCTGCATTGCGTACGCCGGGCAGTAGCTGAATGGCTTTTAAAATATCCACTTCGCCCATAAAAGCCGGCACGCTGCGGATTTGGTTGATGGAAAGATCAATCTGTCCCATCTGCGCATTGCGCACATTCAAATCACGCCGCCGGCTTGACACCACTACTTCGGCTAGTGCCGCCGATTTGGGTAGAAGAAAAAAGTTTTGCTCAATGTTAGTTGTCAAACTTATGCGTTGCGATTGCGTGAGGTAGGACACATGCGAAACGGAAAGATCGTACGCACCCGAATCCAACGTAATGGAAAAGAAACCGTACTGGTTGCTGCTCACGGTTCTACCATTTATGGAAAGCGAAGCGCCAATGATAGATTCGCCGCTGGTGCTGTCTTTCACATAACCGTTCAGGGTGAATTTGGTTTGAGACGCCGCACCAAAACCAACGCACAGGGCCAGTATAACAATCCCAAACCTAACGAGTGCTTTCATTATTCGCTTCCAGTATGATTGATGGTCTTGATGGTTTCGCCGCAGGACAACATGCCCTTGCCGTACTTCGGATCTTTCAGTCCGAGGTAGGGATTGCGGATATCTTCTTTTTTACTCAGCCATTTGGCTGCTACCACATCGTCAAATGCCATGGGGCATTGTTGCACAAACAGCTTCTCCCGGTCGTAACGAATGGTGTTGAGGAATTGTTCAATATTGTCGGTAAGATTGTTATAAGCTTCCCGCTGCGGGCGGATCCTTTCTTCAGCGGCAATGGTTTCTATATTGGCTTTTGCATAGCCAACAAGGTCAACGGCTGTTTGGTAAATGGCGTTCGAATCTTTCTTCAGTTCTTCAAGATTGATGGCTAAAAACTTTCCACCCAAGTCCAGTGCTTTTTCTCTTGCGCCGGCCGAATCCCAGTTCACAAAGTCTTCGCCCATCTGTCCGTAAATCGTCAGTATGTTTTCAATCGATTGGTTAAACTCGTCGGAGTGCTTGCTAACGGCCAGCGCCTGTGGTTTAGGTGCTTCTTCGGTTTTTTCTGGCTTCGCAAAAAACAACCAGGCAATAATGCCGGCGCCGGCTAAAACGAGGAAAAGAAGGATGGGTCGCATGAAAGAAAAATTTCGGCAAAACTAATCGCAGATTAAAGGATTTGACGTAGGATTTCGCAGATTTAGAAAGCTTTTACCACTGTTTCAGGATTGTTTCTGCAACTTTGTGCCCGCAAAATC
>DATKHJ010000465.1:0-3503 GCA_035510335.1 Flavisolibacter sp.
CGGTAAACATGGGTTACAATGTCTCCGATCCGGCATCGCTGCTGCAGATCATTGGCGGTACAACCGACCCGGCACCCAACAATGATTATGGCAGGGAACTAACGTTTTTGCGGTTGATGAAAGACCAAAGCAATATTTACCGGTCCAAAATTCAGAACGCTTACAATGCGCAGGCAACGCTATCTACAATGTACCCTGCACAAAACGCCAACCGGCTGGCCGACCAGCTAAAAATTGTTGCCCGCCTTATTGGCGGCGGATTAACCACGCCAATTTACATTGTTAACCATCCAGCCTCGCATGATACGCATGAAGCACAGGTAAATGCCGACCTGGTAACCGGCTGGCAATTCAACAACCTCAGTATTCTTTCCAAAGCCATTGGTGCGTTCCAGGATGATATTCAAAAAATGGGTAAGGCAGACAAGGTTACGGGGATGACCTTTAGCGAGTTTGGCCGTCGCATAAAAAGCAATGCTTCGGTTGGCACAGACCATGGTACCGCTGCACCCGTACTGTTTTTCGGTGCCGCGGTACAGCCGGGCATTATCGGCACATCGCCCAACCTGCCGCTGAATGCCACGGTGAACGAGCAGGTGCCCATGCAACACGACTTCCGGCAATTGTATGCCACCGTTATGCAGGACTGGCTTTGCCTTACGGCCGCCGAATCGCAAACAGTGCTGGGCAGCTCGTTTACGAAGCTTCCCATCTTCAACAACATAACCCTGCCGCTGGATGGCGTTTCGCTAACCGGGCAATATTACCAGGGACAAAGCCGCCTCAGTTGTAAGGCGGAGCAAAACCAGAAGTACCAATGGTATGCACTGCAGTTTTCGGCCGATGGCATTCGCTTCCAGGAAGTAGGCAGAAGGAGCAATACCGGTGCTGCACAACAGGAAACGTACTTTTTCAACCATTCCGTTTCGGCCGCCAAAATGTATTACCGCGTTGCGGCGCAGGACCACCAGGGCCGTGTAGATTATTCAAACGTGGTTTTGTTGCGATCATCTGACAAGCCGCAACTCATCAGGGTATATCCCAATCCTGTGCAGGGCAGCAATATTCATGTTGAGTTTTTGGAAACAGTGAGCGGTCCTGTTGATGTAACGATTTACGATCTCATTGGCTCCAAGCATTATTATAACCGGTTCAGCGGTGTGCAAAGAAGCCTGAACTTCCGCGTGCCGCCATCCTTCTCAAGGGAAACCCACTATATTTTGGAAGTAAGTTATGGAGACACAAAGGCCCGGGAACAAATCATCTTTCGGTAGAATAATTGCTGGTTAACAGCAGCGGTGCGCCTTCTTTTTAGAAGGCCAGAATTTGCAAAAAGAAAAAAGTAAAACAGTGGACAAGCACAACGTCCACTGTTTTGATTTCAGGCTCTTCATAGACCTGAAATCACTGGAAAGCGATGGCGGATGTACAAGAGGGCTTGTTCTTATTCAGGCTGCTCCGGAACAATAAGGGCCGAAGTTGCCAAAATATTTGGCAGTACGGCAGCCGATTCGTTTAGCAGGCTGTCCATTTTTTGCATTAAAAACTCCGAATGAAAAGGCTTGGCCACAAAATCATCTGCGCCAAACCGCAGGTGCCGGTTGGTAGCGTAGTTGTACCCCGACATCAGGATCACCTTTGCCCCGCGGTTGTCGCCGGTGTTCTTCACCTTCCAGCAAAGCTGTCGGCCATCGTCGCCGGCTACATTAATATCAAGCAGAATCAGGTGCGGCCTAAAAAGGGAAAGCACATACTCGGCTTCGGGCATGGAAGCAGCCGACTCAATGACATATCCGGATTTTTGCAGTTTTCGTTCAAGTAACATCAGCAGGTCAATGTCGTCATCAACCAGCAAAATGCGTTTTGCTTTTTGTTTTTCTTCAGCTTGCATAGGCCAACATTAAGGATTCACTAATTAATTGTTCACAAGTACGGACAGTTGGCTTTCAGGGGTAGGCGAAAAAGTGAAGTTGATTGTTACAGCTTTCTGCTTTTCAAAGGATTGGATAAGTTCTGTTACTGGACGGTTCGAAGGATACTGGATAGATTGACTGTTAATCAATCAACTTCACAACAAATCTACATCGCACCAGGGCCCTGGTCAAGAGCAGTTTTGACCTAGTTTAACCCTATGGAAATTACGGTGATGCTAGGCAACGCACAGGAAGGACTACGTGATGCAACGAGTAGTTATACGTGGCCTGTCCAAGAAAGCAAACTGTTGGCAGCCAACGCCATTTGCCGTTTCAGCGCAGTAAATGAGAATGTGAATAAGTAAAATTACTTACTCCTGCTTCGCTGCGCTAAAGGGAAAAATGCGGCAACGTTTATTTTTTTAGAAATCGCCAAGGGCTGTGAATAACTATTTATCGCAAAACTTCTGCGGTTGCTTTTTAATTTCCTTTCCGAGACAACCATTATTTGCCTTGCAGCCTAAAACGGATGGACCATGATCAAACAACGCAACCATCAGCTACCCGATTTTCCTGTAGAAACCTGGAACGAGGAATTGTTCCGTGCACAAAAGTTTACAGAAGCCACGCAAAAACGCAAAGCCCAAAAGCTGGTAGCCAAAGAGCTGGACAGGCTGAAAAAGAAGGCGGCCATCGGGCGGCTACGAATAGAACCTTAGCAAGAGCAGGAAAGAAGAGTGACCAGCAACAGGCAGTTGCAAAAGCAGTTGGCAAACCAATTACCCGCTTACAAATTTCAAATTCCTGCCTGGCGGCGCCTGTATTCTTTCCGCAAGGTTATCTTTGCCGCCACAAAAATTACTTGCATGTTACAGTTGGCCACGCTGCGCAATAACCCCGAAGAAGTGAAAGAACGCCTGGGCGTTAAGCATTTTAAAGAAGTGAACCTTGTTGACGAGATCATTGCACTGGACGATCACCGCAAAAAACTCACCTTCCAGTTTGATGAAACCAAAGCAAAGATCAACGCAGCATCGAAAGAGATTGGTGGCCTGATGGCGAAGGGACAGAAAGAAGAAGCGGAAGCAAAAAAGAAAGAAGTAGAGAGTTTCAAACATACATTGGCACCGATTGAAGAAGAACTGGCCACTGCTGAAAAGCAAGTGAACGAGCTGTTGGTGCGCCTTCCCAACCTTCCCTCCACGCAGGTGCCAAAAGGCAGAACACCCGAGGAGAATGAAGTGGTTAGAACAGGCGGCAACAAACCCGAGTTGTTTGCCGGCGCCGTTCCGCACTGGGATCTTGCCAAAAAATTTGACCTGATTGATTTTGAACTGGGCAACAAACTCACCGGCAGCGGCTTCCCGGTGTACAAAGGCAAAGGCGCCAAACTGCAGCGGAGTTTAATTCAATATTTTCTCGATTTCAACACGGCAGCCGGTTACACCGAGTTTATGCCGCCGCTAATGGTGAATGAAGCCAGTGCTTACGGCACCGGCCAGTTGCCCGATAAAGAAGGGCAGATGTACCATGTAACGGAAGATAATTTTTACCTTATTCCAACCGCCGAAGTGCCGGTAACCAATATTT
>DATKHJ010000466.1:0-4946 GCA_035510335.1 Flavisolibacter sp.
TAGTGGCGCCTTCAAAATCTTCGTGGGCTTTTTGCACTCGCACATCATAAACAAAGGCCCGCCACATTACAATGCCGCCGTGCGGGGCAACTGCGTCGGCCAGCATGTTGGCGCCTTCGGCATGGGTGCGGCCATAGTTCTGCGGACCGGGTTGTCCTTCCGAATTGGCCTTCACCAAAAAGCCGCCAAAGTCGGGAATGATAGAATAGATTTCACTTACTTTTTGGCTCCACCAGGCCTTTACTGTATCGTTCAGCGGATCGGCTGTTTTTAGACCACCCAGTTCGATGGGTGCGCTGAAGCGTGCCGTGAGGTAAACTTTAATGCCGTAGGGACGAAACACATCGGCCAATGCTTTTACTTTTTGCAAATACATGGGGGTAAGAATCAGTGCATTGGCATTTACGTTGGTGAGCACCGTGCCGTTAATGCCGATAGAAGCGTTGGCCCTTGCGTAGTCGATGTAACGTTGGTCGATGTAGCCGGGGAGAGTGTGCCAGTTCCAGATGGAAAGTCCGGAGTAACCCCGCTCCACCGTACGGTTTAAATTATCCCAGTGATTGAGAATGCGGTGTTGAATTTTTGGCGAACTGCTGATGTTCAAATTATTTATGGACTGATTAGTTTGAATGAGACGGAGGAAATGAAAAACACCATACAGCGCAGCAACATCAGAACTGCCAGTAATAGTAATATTTTTTGTTTGGGGAGATGTGGTGATTGTAAAACCGTCGGTTGTGTTTACGGTTGTTCCCTTTTTTACAACAACAATAACTGCATTTGTTGCGGTGTTGCTTTCTTTGATTTGTTTTCCCAATAAACCTTGTAGACCGGTCAGTAGTTCTTTTTTAGCAACCTTTAATGTTTCGGAACTGCCTTGAAAACGTATGGCGTCAATCTGTCTTTGATATTGTTGCAGTAAGCCCGCATCTTTCACCTTATCATACCGCAGCCAAAGCCGGTAGCCATCTTCTGCTTGCGCAAGAAATGCAAACGAAAGAAACAGAAACAATAAAAACAAAATCAGGGCAAAGGTTCGTGTCATATAGCAGGATGGATTAAGGGAGTTATTGTTTTTTTAGGGAAGATTGCCGGACCAGTAATTCAGAACGCAAAATGATGGTGTTTGTTTTATCGATAGGCGAGGTGCCGTTAAGATGATTGACAAGAAGACGGGCCGCAACCTGTCCCATTTCGTAACCTGAATAACTAATGGTAGTCAGGTTGGGCTCAATAACATTGGAAACGGGGTCGTTGTTAAAACCCACTATGGCAATGTCTTCCGGAATGCGAATGCCCTGCTGCTTCAATGTTTGTATGCAACCCACCGCGCAGGTATCGTTGGCAACAAACACACCATCCGGACGAGGCTTCATGGCCAGGATAGTGTTTGCCGCAGCAGCGCCTTCTTCGTGACTTAAATTGGTAATAATCACATCCTCTTCCTTGCATTTTAGCTTGTGATCGGCTAGCGCTTTTTTGTATCCTTTTAACCGGTCCACATACACATTTTGCTTTGGAAGGGCGGTGATGTGCACAATGCGTTTGCAGCCTTGTTCTGCCAGGTGACTGGTAGCTTCGTAAGCTGCCTTGCGGTTGTCAATTAAAATATTGGTGCAATGCGAATTTTCCATCACCCGGTCGAAAAAGATGACCGGAATTTTCTTTTGAAAAAAGTTTTTGAAGTGCGTTAGTTCTGCTGTGTCGTAAGCCAGGGAAACCAGTAGCCCGTCAACACGGCTGTTGAACATGGTTTTAGCACTGGCCGCTTCTTTGGAAGCTGATTCGGAGGACTGGCTGATAAGCAAAGAGTAACCCTGGTCGTTTGCCACGTTTTCAATACCGGCAATAACTGATGACATGAAGTTGCTGTTCAGTCGCGGTACAATTACGCCAATGGTATCTGTCTTTTGGCTGCGCAGGTTACGGGCAAAATTGTTCGACTGGTAGCCAATCTTGTCAGCCAGGTCAAAAATTTTCTTTTTGGTCTTCTTGCTGATCGCCGGATGATCTTTCAGTCCCCTGCTAACAGTGGCGGGAGAGATGTTGAGCTTTTTGGCAATGTCGTAAATGGTTATCTCTTTATCAGCAGACATGATTTGTTTTGGTTTAATCGGTTTGCCGTTTCCCTTTCTTAAGCGATGAATCACGCACAATTAATTCCGAACGAACAATTATGGTATTTGTCTGACGGATATCACTGACACCTTTTAAATGATTAATGAGATTACGGGCAGCAATTTCACCCATGTCAATACCGGGGTAATTGATGGTTGTCAGCGCCGGCTCAATCAACTTTCCAATCGCATCATTATTAAAACCCACCACGGCAATGTCCTGCGGTATTTTAACACCATGCTCTTTTAGGGTTCGCATGCAAACCGCCGCCACAAAATCATTGGTAAAGAAGATGCCGTCTGGCATGGGGTTCAGCTTCATCAGTTGCAGCGCCGCATCCATGCCTGCTCTTTCGGTGAGATCGGAGACAATCAATAAACTTTCTTCAAATGGCATTTTGTGGTCGAACAGCGCATCCAGGTAACCTTTGTATCGCAACGAGTAAACGTTTCGTTGGAGGCTGGACGTTACATGCGCAATGCGTTTGCAACCCTGCTCTATCAAATGGCTGGTGGCGATGTAGCCACATTTGGTATTGTCTATTACAACTACGGTGTTGTTACCGTCTTGTTCAACGCGGTCGAAAAACAACACCGGTACACCTTTTTCAAAAAACGGTTTAAAATGATCAAGAGATGTGGTGTCGAAAGAAAGTGAAGCAATCAAACCATCCACTCGTTTATTAAAAAGGTTCTTAGCGTTGGCCGCTTCTTTTTTTGAACTCTCCGATGAGTGTGCAATGATGATATCGTAGCCGGCTTCAGTAGTTACTTTCTCTATGCCTGCTAATACGGACGTAATAAAGTTACTGTTCAATTCATGCACCATCACGCCAATTGTTTTGGTTTCCTGCTGGCGCAGGTTACGGGCAAAATGATTGGTGCGATAGCCCATTTGTTCCACCATGTCAAAAATTTTCTTCTTCGTTTTCTTGCTGATGGAGGGATGGTCTTGCAGTCCGCGGCTAACGGTGGCCGGCGACACCTTGAGTTTTTTGGCAATGTCGTAGATGGTGACTTCTTTTTCGTTTGCCATACAATCGTTTACGTGTTGTTGGGTAAAGCTATGGGAAATATTTTTAAAAAAAAATTATGCAATCGGTTGCATCATTCCAAATTGTGCTTACATTAGTTGCCGAATTGCTATTGTGCCGACTTGCTTTATTGAATAAAAACTAACGAACCTATGCTGCTAACAAGTAACGTTCTCCCGTTTTCAGGCCAGCCTGCGTCTTTAGCCAATTCTGCTTTCTTTTTAAAAACTATTGTTGGTCGTCATCGTTCTGGCACTTGCCAGTCGGGCTAATAATACGTT
Source organism: Flavisolibacter sp. (assembly GCA_035510335.1). Taxonomy (GTDB): domain Bacteria; phylum Bacteroidota; class Bacteroidia; order Chitinophagales; family Chitinophagaceae; genus Flavisolibacter. The sequence goes on from DATKHJ010000466.1 coordinate 3,433, forward strand.
GCCGCTGTTATCCTTTGAAGACCGTTTTCGCCTCTTATGCCTTCCCTTCGAAAAGCACCAAATGATTGATTGTTTTACCAAGAACTAAAATTTTATTTATGAAAATTTCGGTTACGCAAAACCAGTTGAAAGCGTCAGCCATTTTCAATCCGCTCGTGCATCACGCCAAAGAGATAGGGTTGCTTTTTTTACTGACTGCTTTGCTGGCCTTCTCTGCTTTCGCACAAACGATCACGGTTCGGGGCCGTGTGACAAATGAAACCAACCAGCCTGTAGCCGGTGCTTCGGTACTGGTGAAAGGAACCACCAATGGTACCACCACAAATGACAACGGTGAGTACCAGATTTCCGTTCCGGGCAATGGAACGCTTGTTATTAGTTCGGTTGGTTATCCCGCCAAAGAAATTCCCGTTGCCAACAGAACAGCACACAATGTATCCTTAACATCATCTACCACTGATTTGGAACAGGTAGTAGTTGTGGGCTACGGTACACAACGCAGGGAAGCCGTAACCGGTTCGGTGGCATCCATCGGTGGTGAGCGCCTGAGGGAAATACCCACGTCCAACGTTTCGCAGGCCCTGCAGGGTCGGCTGGCTGGTGTGGATATTTCACAAACCTCCACAAGGCCCGGCGCCAACATGCAAATCCGCATCCGCGGTACGCGGTCGCTATTGGCCGAAAACAACCCCCTGATCGTATTGGACGGGATTCCTTTTATTGGTTCGTTGGCCGACCTGAACCCCAACGATATTAAAAGCATCGATGTGCTGAAGGATGCCTCGGCAACAGCAATCTATGGTTCCCGCGGTGCCAACGGCGTTTTGTTGATCACCACGGATAAAGGCACCAAAGGCCGCAAGCCCCGCATCAGTTATAATGGCTTTCACGGCGTACAAAACGTATTTGCCAAATACCCAATGATGAACGCAGCCCAACTGGTTGCCCTGCGTGCGGCGAATAATAATAATGGAACACCCGTGTATCTGCCAGGCCCCGATGAACTTGACAATGCCGACACCGACTGGCAGGACCTGTTTTACCGCACTGGTTTTATTACCGACCATAATATCAGCGTATCCGGCAGCACAGAGGGTGGCAACTACAATTTTGGCGGTGGCTATCATGTAAACCAGGGGGTTGTTCCCACACAGCAGTTCAAGCGTTATTCCCTGCGCGGATCTTTGGATCAGCAGGTAGGGCGCAACTTTCGTTTTGGCTTTACCACCAACAACAATTACAATGAAAGTCATGGCAACCAGGTAGGCCTGTACAGTACGTTGAGCATGTCGCCGCTTGCCAGTCCGTTTAATGCGGACGGTACGCCGAGAAGAGGTGTACGTATGGTACTGGACAACCAGTACATTTTTACCAAAGATGTTATTGAGCGGTTGCAGGACAACAGCCAGTGGCTGAACGAAACCCGCGGCTTTGCTTCGTACAACTCCATATACGGCGAAGCGGCCCTTCCGTTTGTAACAGGCTTGAAGTACAGGGCCAACCTTGGTTTGAAC
>DATKHJ010000467.1:0-3292 GCA_035510335.1 Flavisolibacter sp.
ACATTACACCACCCAAAACAGCAAGTGGCAATTATAAAAAGTGGACGGCTTCACTGCTGCAACAAGTGGGTGACGAATGGTGGCTGCAGGTTCGCTCAAGGCAGGATGAAGGATGGATGAAGTTGGCCGACATTCAGCCCAACCGTGTGCTGGAAGTAAATTTTGTTGACATTGGCCAGGGCGACGGCTGCCACCTGGTGACGCCGGACGATTGCCATTTTATTATCGACGCAGGCAAAGGCGACAACATGTACCGGTTTTTACGCTGGCGTTTTAGCCTGGATAAACCCGGGAAAAAGCTGCCGAAATTTTACGGCCTCATCTCGCATTGCGACGAAGATCATTGGAAAGGGTTTGAATGGCTGCTTTCAAAAATTCCGGTGGGACAGCAGCGGCAAATCAAATTCGAAAAGCTTTATCACCAGGGCATTTTGCAACGCGAAGGCAGTACGTTAGGCACGGTTATCAAGAGCAACGGTAATTCTTATCTACAGGATTTCATTCGCACACACAACGAGCTTGTGGCGCTGCTTCAAAGGCCCGGTAAAAAAAGCCAGTACGAAAAGCTATTGATTGGCGCACTGGCAAATTTTCCGCAACTGCCGCTGGAAACGGTTTGGAAGACGCAGCGCAAGGCAAACATTCTTTACAAAGATCACCAACTGGCGTTGGAAGTGCTGGCACCAGTTCCGGAAAAAATAGGCGGCAAAGATTGCCTGCGCTGGTTTGACAACAGCACAGCGGATATTGGTAAAACAAAGAATGGCCACTCGGTTGTTTTGATGGCGCACATTGGCAAAATGAAAGTGCTGGTAGGAGGTGACCTCAATGCTAAATCGGCCGACTACCTGATGGAGGTGTACAGCGGCATTGACATACGGGAACTGCGCCGCAAACTGCTGGCGGCAAAAGGCGCGGAGAAAGAAAGCCTGCAAAAAGAAATGAACAGTGTTATACAGGAGTGCAGGAAAATTTTTAGCGCAGAAATCACCAAGTCTTGCCACCACGGAAGCCACGATATAACCAATGAGTTTTTGCAGGCAATTAATCCCATTGCCACTGTTATCTCCAGCGGCGACGAAGAATCGTACTGCCATCCGCGGCCGGAAACCTTGGGTGCCATTGGTAAATTCAGTCGCGGGGAAAGACCGCTGATTTATTGTACGGAACTGGCACGGTCGTCGCCGGAATACATCACGCTTGAAAACAAATCCAAGACCGATAAGCTAAAGCAGCGCATTGTTTCCACCTATGGCATGATCACCCTGCGAACCGATGGCGAAAAAGCCATCATCTCCCAAAAGTTGGAGCGCAGCCGCAGCCAGTTTGGCTTGCTTGTTAAATGGCACATTGATAAGCTGCGCTGGAACGATGAACGAGGAGAGTTTGTAACGATACAATAGGGCATTTGCAGGCTGTACCTGGTAACCTGTCGGTTCGACAAACATTTGTCCCGACTTTAAGATCCGGTTCACTGGTATTCCATTTCTCCAAGAAATGGAATACCTCCTTTCAACACCAGTTAAAACGGTGGCTGACCTTACTGCTTAGAAATTTCCAGCTGTACACGCTGCCGTTGCGTTCTCTTTCATCGGAATCTTACGTATGTTATCTTTTGGTCAACCGTAAATTCTGCAACCATAAATTGCTGGTTTTAGCGATTGCAGAAAGGCGCAGCTATTTCTACTTTTGAGGCAATCCACTATGAAAAAATTACTAGCTGCCGGTTGTTGTATTCTTGCCTTTCAAAACGTTTCGCAGGTGGCGCAGGTAGATGCGGGTGCAGAGTACAACGGAAAACGGGTATTGATAAAAGCACTGGCTGTTATCATCAATTCGGAAAACAACCGCAAGGCGCCGCCCAAGCATGTTCATATTCCAAATGTGGAAAGTCCACAATTTTAGGCGCTTCAAGTTTTTGTTCTTGCAATAGCTTTCTGTTTCTCACCAATTATTTTGATTTTGTAAGAAGTTTTTTGTTAGGCAGAAGTTCAGACCTAATTCTGTTACTGCAACTGTGCTTTCTTAAAAGGTGATGCTGCCATTGCTCCCAACATCTTTGCACAAGACAGGTGGCATAAATTTTTTGCCATCACAGGCATGAGCCGGATTCAACTGTTGAAATGCAAAACACCAAGCCTGTTTATTCTGACCACGTTCTTTGCCTCCACCATTTTAGCACAGGAGCCATCAAAAGACTCAACAAGCAACATTAAAGCAAACCTGATAAAAGTTGATACAACGGCGCCTGCGGTTTACAAAATCAACCCCATAAAAACAGCCGTTATTGGCCTCGCTGCCACAGCAGCCAATATGATTGCCATCAATAACATTCTGCACAACAAGAAAGACCTTACCGTAACCGAAGTGCAGGCACTCCGGCCCGATATTGTCAATTCATTCGACCGCTGGGCGCTGGAACTTGATCCAAGCAAGCGGGATCGTTTTTACCGTCTTTCCGATCATGCACTGACGGCCATCCTGGCTGGCTCGGCCGCCACTTTTGTTTTGAATAAACGAACCCGCAAAGACTGGCTTCGCCTTGGACTGATGTACTACGAAACGCAGTTTCTGACCTTTGCCTTCTACGATTTCAGCCCGATTGGCCCGTTTTTTCAAAACCGCGTTCGTCCCGTTTCTTACTACGATTACTTCCCGATGGACCTGCGCAAGCGGGGCAACCAGCGTAACTCGCTTTACAGCGGCCATGTGGCCAATGCTACTTCGGCTACTTTTTTTGCGGTAAAAGTTTATTGCGACTACCACCCTGAAATTGGCAAAAAGAAATACCTGCTCTACGGGGCTGCGTCGTTGCCGGCCTTATTCTGCGGGTGGGCACGCATTAAAGCCTTGGCGCATTTCCCGTCCGATGTGCTGGTAGGTTACACCATTGGCGGTTTGTTTGGCATACTGGTGCCGCAAATGCACCGCATAAAAAGCAACAACATTAAGCTAAACACCTTTTACAACGGCCAAAGCGGCGGCATCCAGTTAACGTATAAGATAGGGAACAAGAAGCAGGGCTTTTTAATGGAATAAACTTAGGCAGCGCCTAATTAAGATTCTCTTAGCAATTGGCAGAAAATAATCGCTGGCGTTTTCGGTTAAGGAACCAAACGCCATCCTCATGAACAAACTTACGCTGCTTGGCTCTTTGCTGGCCATAGCCCTTCTGTCGTTTTCGTTTACCAAAAAACCGGTTCGTGCTAAAAAGCCGACGGCAGTCAGTCGTACACTGGCTTTTCCTGTTGCCGGTAAAAAAAGCAACATTGGTAGTTTTTGGGGTGCTTCC
>DATKHJ010000468.1:0-2101 GCA_035510335.1 Flavisolibacter sp.
TTCTTTAAGTATAAAAAACAAAAACCAATTGACCATAATTGGTTCAACATTCGAAGAAGCAAAACGAAAGAATAACCCTTCACTCCTATTAGCATTTTTTATTAGCTTTAGCCCCTGTAGCCAGATGGCTGCTAAAATCCATGAATCCTTTTATCAACTTATGAGAGCAAAACCATTTTACTTTTTGCTGGCCGGCGTTCTTCTTTTTAGCTGTAAAAAAGAAACTGAAGTCCTTCAAGCCGAACTGCCTTCCGATTATCTTCCCACCACTGTTGGAAAATACATTACCTACCGCTTAGACTCTACTGTTGTGATCGACTTCGGCGGAAACATCGTTACCCGTTCTTACCAGGAAAAACACCAGATAGATGCAAAAGTGACGGACAATCTTGGCCGCCCCTCCTACCGCGTTTTCCGCTTTTTGCGGGACAAAGACGGCACCGAGGCCTGGAAACCCTCTGGCTCTTATTTCATTACCCCGCAAACCAACACGGTTGAAGTGGTGGAGAACAACCTTCGTTTCCTCAAACTCGTTGGCCCAATTGTAGAAGGGAAAATCTGGACAGGAAATAAATTTCTGCCGGTAGATCCTTACGGACCTTTGTACGAGTTTTTTAACGACGACGGCATGATGGATTGGGAATATAGCTACGACAATATCGGCACCATTACCCTGGCCGGAAAAACCTACAACGATGTAGTGACGGTTGAGCATATTAACGATGCATCCAACATTCCGGTGGTGGTAGATGCCGTGGGTTACCAAAACCGCTCCTGGGAGCAATATGCAAAAGGTATTGGTATGGTTTACCAGGAAATCACCATGCTGGAATACCAGCCCAGTTCAAGTCCCCGGCCAGGCTTTAAAGGCTTTGGCGTAAAACGAACGATCATCGATCATAATTAAACTATGAAAAAACTGTTGGTGTGCCTTGGCATTGTGTTGGCCGGTTTGGAAAGTGAAGCGCAGTTTAGTCGCTACATTGTTGAGTTTAATGACAAAGCCACCAGTCCTTTTTCCCTTACGGCTCCTTCGTCGTATCTATCGCAGCGGGCCATTGACAGGCGAACAAGGCATAACATTGCTGTTGACAGCACCGACCTGCCGGTAACACCACGTTACCTCGACAGCCTGCGTTCAGCCGGCGCCGTTACTATTTTAAATGTTTCCCGCTGGCTGAACCAGGTTTCCATTCAAACCAACGATGCCGCGGCGCTTTCTAAAATCAACAGTTTTTCTTTTGTAAAAAAAACGTCGGCTATTGCGGCGAGAAGCAGCAGTTCGTCGAGCGGGAAAAAATCAGTGGAAGAGAATAACTCCATCCCTTCACCACTCGCCTCTTCCCGTACACAAAACACAGCCGCCAGTTTTTACGACTATGGCCAATCGCTGAACCAGGTGCGTATTCACAACGGCGATTTCTTACACAACATTGGCCTGCGCGGACAAACCATGATTATTGGTCTGCTGGATGGCGGTTTTCGTAATTATACTTCCCTGCGGGCTTTCGACAGCGCCAACCTGAACGGCCAGGTGTTGGGCACCTACGATTTTGTGGCAAGAGAAACCAGCGTGGTAGAAGACGATGCACACGGCATGCAATGCTTTTCCATTATTGCCGCCAACATTCCGGGACAATTTGTAGGTACCGCACCAAAAGCCAGCTTCTATCTTTTTCGCAGCGAAGATGGCGCCAGCGAATATCCCATTGAAGAACACAACTGGGTTTGCGCAGCCGAGCGGCTGGACAGTGCCGGCGGCGACATGATCTCTTCTTCACTGGGCTATTCCAACCTGATGTCGAACCCAGCTTTTGATCACACGTACGCTGAAATGGATGGCAATACCACCATTGCAGCACGAGGCGCCGACCTGGCCGCCAAAAAAGGCGTGCTGGTTGTAAATGCTGCCGGCAACGATGGCACCGGGTCGTTTCGCTACATAGCCACGCCGGCCGATGGCGACAGTGTGATGGCTGTGGGTGCCGTAACCGCTGCAGGTATTTCCGCTGGGTTTTCAAGCTATGGCCCTTCATCGGACGGGCAGGTGAAACCCGATGTAGCATCTGTAGGCGTAGCCACCATTTTGCAAACGCAATTC
>DATKHJ010000469.1:0-3697 GCA_035510335.1 Flavisolibacter sp.
TGGCGAAAAAATCCCCGTTGACGGAGAGGTTCTATCCGGGGAGTCCTATGTAGATGAGAGTATGATCAGCGGAGAACCGATCCCGGTTGCAAAAGCAAATGGAGCAAAAGTGTTTGCAGGCACGATCAACCAGAAGGGAAGTTTTCAATTCCGGGCCGATAAGATAGGTGGCGATACACTGCTGGCGCACATCATCAAGATGGTACAACAGGCGCAGGGATCAAAAGCTCCGGTGCAAAAGCTGGTGGATAAAATTGCCGGCATCTTTGTTCCCGTAGTGATCGGCATTGCCCTTCTGGCTTTTGTTGCCTGGATCGTCCTCGGAGGTGACAACGGGGCCACGCAAGGGTTACTGGCGCTGGTAACGGTGTTGGTCATTGCCTGTCCTTGTGCGCTAGGGTTGGCCACCCCGACGGCCATCATGGTCGGAGTTGGCAGGGGAGCAGAGCAAGGTATTCTGATTAAAGACGCCGAGGCGCTTGAACTGGCCCACAAGGTCAACGCGATCATCCTGGACAAGACAGGAACCATCACAACCGGAAAACCGGAAGTGACAGATGTGCACTGGCTGAAGGAAACCGACGAGCATATCAGCATTCTCTATAGCTTGGAAAAAGCGTCCGAGCATCCCTTGGCAGAAGCTGTGGTCGGTCATTTTTCGGATAAGTCGAGCCTGGTAAGCGTCCATCAAATCGAATCCATTACAGGGGCCGGAATCAAAGGCGTGTTTAAGGACCAGCACTTTTATGTTGGGACACACCAGCTGCTTTCTCAAAACGGGATCATAGTTGATCCTGCGGCGCAACAGTGGGCAGCTCAGAAGCGGGACGAAGCAAAGACTGTGGTCTTTTTTGCAAACGGGCAGACAGTCTTGGCGGTGATTGCCATTGCCGACACGATCAAAGAAACATCGAAAGAAGCTGTCCGGCGGCTGAAGCAATCGGGCATTGATGTGTACATGTTTACGGGTGACAACCAGCAAACCGCTGCAGCCGTAGCAGCACAAGTAGGCATCAGCCATTATAAAGGAGAAGTCTTGCCGGCTGACAAGGCTGCCTTTGTGGAGGAGCTCCAAAAAAAGGGCAAGGTGGTCGCAATGGTGGGCGATGGTATTAACGACAGTCATGCCTTAGCCCAAGCGGATGTTAGCATTGCAATGGGCAAAGGTTCGGATATTGCGATGGACGTCGCCAAGATGACACTGATTTCATCCGATCTGCTACGCATTCCCACGGCACTGCATCTGTCAAAGAAAACAGTCCGCACCATCAGGCAAAATCTTTTCTGGGCCTTTATCTATAACCTGATTGGCATACCGATAGCAGCGGGATTGCTTTACCCGGTCAACGGCTTCCTGTTGAACCCGATGATTGCCGGGGCAGCCATGGCGTTGAGTAGCGTCAGCGTGGTGTCGAACAGCCTGCGACTAAAGTGGACAAGACTCTAAGGAAGTCAGTAAAAAAAATGGTAGCCGGCGGCAATAAAACAGACCTTATTTCTAAACTATAAAATGTCAATTATGAAAGAGTATCAGTTCAAAACAAATATCAATTGCGGCGGTTGTGTCGCGAAGGTGACGCCAAAATTGAATGAACATCCCGATATCAATGAATGGAATGTTGATACAGTCAATCCGGCGAAGGTATTAACCGTGAAAACCGAAAACCTGGGAGAAGAGGATGTAAAAGCAATTGTGGCAATGGCGGGCTTTAAAGCGGAGCCTTTGGCTTAAGGTCATGAACAAATCCTGATCGGGGCGCCAACCTTGGTTGGCAGCCCTTTTTTGTTGTCAATAAACCATCGACGAACCGCCGTTCAAATCCACGAGTCCTTTGACTTATTCGTTCCCCCTGCAGCAGATGTCTTTACTTTGCATGTGCCGTTAGGCGATCACCTTGCCGGTGAATAGACAATCCAAAAAACACCCCTTTCAATGACGATCTATATTAAAAACATGGTTTGTAAGTGTTGTGTGGTGGTGGTCAGGCAGGAATTTGAAAAGCTGGGCCTCAAACCCAAAGTCGGCTTAGGGGACGTACGCCTCTCCAGAAACTTATTGAAAGCCGAACAGGTAACTATTTCGCAGCGCCTGAAGAAATTGGGATTGGTTCTTTTGATTGATGAAAAAGAGCAGCTGGTACAAAAAATCAAAAGCCTGCTCGTGAAAAAAATTGAAAGCGAAAACGTGGAAGCGCATTTTGGCCTGGCCAATTACCTGAGTTCAAAGCTGGGAAAAGAGTATAGCCAAATCACGCGGCTATTTTCTGCAATGGAAGGGATGACCATCGAACAGTTTTTTATCGCCCGGAAAATCGAAAAGGCAAAAGCACTCTTACACCACGAAATTCCCCTGAAAGAGATAGCGCGAAAACTTGGGTACAGCAATATCAGTCACCTATCGGCGCAGTTTAAAAAGGTAACGGGCTTCACACCCAGTGCGTTTAAGAAGGAAAGCTGAAGGCCTGCCGGTTCTATGCTATAAGATCGTCCTTGTGAATGATGGTTGGATTTCTTTGGCTGACTCATTAGCTTAACAAAAGGGTAGCAATGACAGCCCTTACCTTTACGCCATGGTATTATTGACAAAAATTAGCCGGGGATTGCTCTCCGTTTTAAAGGCTGTCTTTCTTCCCAAAAAACAATGTTGTAAATAGCTTTATAACTCTGCGATGGCAGTGGCCACCTTCTTTGTTGTCAGTGAAAAGCAGCTAGCGCACATTAAAAAAACAGGCTTTCAGACGGATTGATAGGGAAACAACGCTTCACGAGTTTGCAAAAGAGCTGGTTTTCAAACATAAAAGAGAAGGCACCACAAGGATGCCTACGCTACGACTGATTAAAACCAATGCTTTTCACCAAGGTACACTAATTTTCAAGCCTGCTGTTTGCCGATGGAAAATTTTTTGTCGGTTCGATCAATTTTGAAATATCATCCCTTTTGGGACTTTCAACAGAAACCTTTCCAATCGCGTAACTGAACTTTTCTCATTTCGTACACGGCTTCTGCATGAAACGAAGAGATTTGCGGTCCAAAGAGAAGCCCAACCATGATGAGAAATATTTGTACTGCGCTTTGTTTGCTTGGCGCTGTGACGAGTTTCAGCCAGCAAGATTCGCTTCAATCACCAAAACCAGATACCATTCCCCAACGCTACTTGCAGGAAGTAACGGTTGTGGGTCGCGGCAGCAAAAGTGACTACCAGCAAATGCCCGAAGTTGTGGGCACTAACATTTATGCCGGGAAGAAAAATGCGCTCATCGTGCTGGATAATGTGCAGGGCAATGTTGTGAACAATACCATGCGCCAGGTGCTGGCCAAAGTGCCGGGCATTCATATCTGGGAAAGCGACCCAAGCGGCATCCAGATTGGCATTGCAGCCCGCGGGTTAAGCCCGAATAGAAGCTGGGAGTTTAACGTCCGGCAAAACGGGTACGATATTGCCGCTGATCCTTTCGGCTATCCCGAAGCGTATTACAATCCGCAGCTACAAGGCGTGCAGCGCATCGAGATCGTTCGCGGAGCAGGCTCCTTGCAATATGGTCCGCAGTTTGGTGGATTGGTGAACTACATCCTCCGTAATGGCAGCGAGATGAATCAACCGTTCGAGTTCGAGACACAGCAAACCATTGGCAGCAACGCCCTGTTCAACAGCTACAATGCCATCGGTGGAAAGAAGGGCAAGGTTCACTATTACGC
>DATKHJ010000470.1:0-6397 GCA_035510335.1 Flavisolibacter sp.
CATACGATATTTTAAATCCTGATGTAGAGTTAAACAGAACGGGGTTTGTTTTTGGTTGCGGACTGGGTTACCAGCAAAGCAATTTTGTGGCACAGGTGCATGTGCAAACACCACCCACAGCCAGCAAAGGCAGGTATCAACTTTCGCATAAACTCAATGCACCACTGCAGATCAGCGTTGGCTATCTTTTACCGCTACGTAAATCAAGAAAATGAGAACAGCTTACCTTTTCCTCTCTTTCGCAATCAGTATAGCTTTGGCAAGCTGTCGCAAGCAGCAGTTTTTTGAAGATGCAGCTAATCCGGGACTTAGCCGTTTCACTAGTCGCAATTACAACGTTACCTCTGCTTATGTGAACGCGGAGCCGTGGGTCAGCAGCTTCTCTGCTCTTCAGGGCCCGCAACCAATGCGGGTTCAATTGGTAACCAGCATTGCGTTAAAAGATACACTGTATCTTACCTGGGGCGGCAAGTTTAGCAATCCAGGAGTTTCTCAGTCAGTGCCATGGCGAACATATAATTTCATGAGCATTTGCATTCCGGTAGAAAAGAACTTTTCCGCTGCGAATTTCTTAGCATGGAACGGGAAATCGTTTGCCAGGGATACGGTTCCGGTCAAAATCAGATTGAGTAATTTTGACTTTCAGCCTATCGGCAGTTTTTTAGAGGGGAAAGGGAATATTTATTTTGTAAAAGTTGCTGCAGAAAATAACCAAGAAGGCAATGGGTTTCAAACATCAGGTTTATTTGAAGGCAATATTGGTGATTCCATCAAGATCACGAAAGGCCGGTTTGACTACGAAGTTTTATCACAGCATCATAATCTGCGGTAGGTCATCTGCTGAAGATTACTGCATTAAAAATTAAGTAGAGAATCTCTTAGGCTTTTTGCATTCTCTTACCCCCACACCTTCACTCCTTCCGAACAATTGGCGCAGATGTCAATATTCTTGCGGCTTTGCAGCACCTGGCTACGGAAGTGTTTAAAGTCAGGATTGTGCCAAAGCTCTTTAAATGGCTGCTGGCGAAGGCTTCCCAATTTGTGCTGTGCATCTTTGTCAAAACAACAGGGAACAACCGTTCCGTCCCAGGTAATGACCGGGTCGTGCCAGAGGCGCCAGCAATGGTTGGCGTTGTTGCCGCGAAACTCGTGTTTGCCTTCGCTGTTCTTTTTGTAGCGGCTGTATATTGGGTTGGTTGGAATAAGTTGATTCGGGTCGGTTTCGTAATCGTACACCTGTGCTGTTTTCAGCCGCAACTGGTCAACACCAACTTCTTTGGCAATGCGTTTCATGTCTTCAATCTGGTGCTCGTTGTGCCGCACCACCAAAAACTGGAAGATGATAAAAGGCGTTTTGCTTTTCAGTTCTTTTTTCCACTTGACAATGTTCTTTGCGCCTTCCAAAACCTTATCAAGATTGCCGCCAACGCGATATTGTTTGTAGGTGTCTTGCGTGGTGCCGTCAATGGAAATAATCAGGCGATCCAGCCCACTCTCCACTGTTTTTTTAGCGTTTGCATCGTTTAGGTAATGCGCATTGGTAGACGTGGCGGTGTAAATTTTTTTAGAAGCTGCGTAACTCACCATTTCCAAAAAAGCCGGGTTGAGGTAAGGTTCGCCCTGGAAATAAAAAACAAGGTAGCTCAGCTCTTTGTGCAGCTGGTCGATGGTTTCGCGGAAGAAGTCTTTCTGCAGCATGCCGGTGGGACGGGTAAAAGCTCTCAGGCCGCTGGGACATTCCGGGCAGCGAAGGTTGCAGGATGTAGTAGGTTCGAAGGAAATAGAAATCGGGTAGCCCCACTGCACGGGTTTTTTTGTCCACTTGCTCCACAGGTAAGAAGCATACACTTTGAAGGCGTTGCCCGCCCTCCGAAAGGTTAGCTTGCTTAAAAAGTTCCGGCTATCGCTCCAGTTCCATTGCATTGGTCAAAGATAGGAGCGGCCTCCCTAAATCCGTCCGAAGGAGGGACTTTGCTGCAGCACACTAGCCCGCTTAAGCAAACTGCTTTTGTGATTCGGTCATTCTTTCCCGCATAAGTGGGTTTCATGCAAAGGAGAAAAGAAACAAAGCCGCACTAATCTTTATTTCTTCTCCGCGGTAAAAAGCATCGGGCTAAAGCAAGTGTCTGTGCTCGGGTCACCTCCCCACTGGGGAGGCGGGTGGGGCCCCGCCCCTTTTTATCTTTTTCAATAATAATTTGCACAACATCTTTGCGTTATTCGTTTTGAACTGTGGGGAGAAAAAAATCATCTGAAAACTTGCGTCTTTTTCTGTGGGTAACAGCCATCGCTGCGGGCTTGTTTCTCGCCTATCTTTTTTATTTATGGATGCAGGTGAAAGAACCCACATTTGTTCGCTACAAAGAATTTGGTATCAACATTCCCACCCAGTACGAAATTCACGGCATTGATGTTTCCCGCTACCAAAGCACCATTGCCTGGAAAGAAGTGCAAAAAATGAAGGTGAAAAATATTCAGCTTGGCTTTGCCTTTATCAAGGCAACCGAGGGCAGCAGCCTGGTAGATCCTTTTTTTAAACGCAACTGGAAAAAAGCAAAAGAAGCCGGCCTTGTTCGCGGCGCCTACCATTTTTTTCAACCCAAAAAAGACGGGAAAATGCAGGCGAAGCATTTTTTTGAACAGGTAAAGCTGGAAAGCGGCGACCTTCCTCCCGTGCTGGATATTGAACGCGGCTGGAATGTGCCGAAAGAAAAAATCCAGGCGGAAGTGCAGGAATGGCTTGACGCGATGGAAGAAGCCTATGGTGTAAAACCCATTATCTACACCTACGTTACTTTTTACGAAAAATACCTGAAGGGAAAATTTGATGATTACCCGTTGTGGATTGCGCATTATTACCAGCCCAACAATCCACGCATCAGCCGCGAGTGGCATTTCTGGCAGCACAGCGAAGAAGGAAGAGTAAACGGAATTTTATCGAAGGTGGATTTCAATGTTTTCAGCGGCGACTCGGCAGCGTTTAAAGCCTTGCTGGTGCCGTAAAAGTTCAACTGTTTAAAGTTGAAAGTTTAAGGTTGGTAAAGACACTGGCCTGCGGCAAACAACTTTAAACATCAACCCTTAAACTTTAAACAACAACACATGGATGAATACAGTACCGGCATGGACCCGGAAGTAAAAATGTATTTCCGCAAGATCATGAAATCATTCAGTGCCGGCCTTTTGTGGATGCTGGTTTTTGTGACGGCGGGTTTGTTTTTCAAACTGGGCCATGTGAGCAGTGGGTGGCATTGGTACAATGCACTTTTTTATGGCCTACTGGTTTTGAGCCTGCTCCTTCTGCTTCGCTTTTTTTACCGGGTTTGGAAGAAGTGAGAAGAATTTTCGCACAGGGCGAAGGGAGGATGCAAAGTTGGCCATTTACGCTAACCCCAAACTCCAAATCTCTTTACGAAGAATGATCGGCCACAATCACCCACGCTCCTTTTATCTTTCGAAACAGCAAAGTGTAATGCCCGCTGATATCGCCGATGGTTCGTTTGAGCATCCATTTGCCCACCACAAAAAAACGTTCGGGAGATAGTTGTTCTACCTTAATAATATCAAAGGCAAGCTTGCCCATGGCGGCTGTATCGGGGTAGCCTTTTTTGTAATTTTCCAGCGTTTGCTGCCAGCCTCGTGTTACGCCGCTTTTGCCAATAAACATCAGCGAATCGCTTTTCCAATACGTTTGCATAAAGCTCTCAAGGTCGCCGCGGTTCCAGGCTTCGGTTTGGGCCGCCAGCAATTGCCTGATTTTTGACGCTTCGCCCTTTTGCGCAAATACCGTGGCCGACAAACAAAGCAAAAAGGCAAACAAACCTGTTTTCATACCAAAGAAGTTTTCACCAATTTAAGGGATGTAATTTCGTTTGGAAAAAATTCGTGCAATTCGTGCATTCATTCGTGTTTAAAGCTCCTGTTAATCCTTCCCAATCCAACTGATCCGCGGTTAACTTTGCCGTTCAATTACTGCCATGACGAAGAAAGCCGTTTTGTATTCTGTTTTTTTCCTGGTGCTGGCGCTGGGTTTTTATTTTACACTGAAAGCCGTAATACCCGGTTTTGGTAAAAAACGGGTACCGCCTATTGGCAAGGTGCAGCCCTTCTCGTTTACCACGCAGGATGGACAAGCCTTTACAGAGGAAAACATCAAAGGCAAGGTTTCCATTGTCAACTTTTTCTTTACCACCTGTACCGGCATTTGTCCGCGCATGAACAACAACCTGAAGCCGGCTTACGAAACATTCAAAAACAACCCCAATGTGTTGTTGCTTTCGTTTACCTCCGACCCTGAACGGGATTCGGCCGCACGTTTAAAATGGTACGCCGACTCGATGCAGGTGAACACGCAAAAATGGGTGTTCCTTACCGGTAAAAAAGATAGTTTGTACAAGGCGGCCCGTTATAGTTTTAAAATTGACGACCCCAGTAATTTTGTAGCCAGCGATGCCGTGGATTTTCTGCACACGCAGTTTGTAGCGCTGATAAATAAAAAAGGCGACGTAGTAAAAATTTACGATGGCCTGAAGCCTTCGGAATTGAAGTCCATTGAAACCGATGTGAACGTTTTATTAAGCAACTAATGGAATCGAAAACCGTTAACGTACGACTCAATGATATTTTGCACCGCCGGCAATTAAGTTCTACTGAAAGCCGCCGCAAAATTCTCACTCTTTTTTTAAACAGCAGCGATGCGTTAACGCATGGCGACATTGAAAAAGAAGTAGGCGACAAGTACGACCGTGTAACCATTTACCGCACGCTGCAAACCTTCGAAGAAAAAGGCATTATTCACTCCATTCCCACCGCCGATAACGCCATTAAATACGCTCTGTGCAAAGAATGCGAAGAAGGCCATCACCACGACGACCATGTGCATTTTATTTGCACCAATTGTGAAAAAACAATTTGCCTGGATGATGTGGTTTCGCCAAAAATTGATCTGCCGGAAGGCTATGTGGCCGAAACCGTGCAGGTAGTGATCAACGGTGTTTGTAAAGATTGTTCGGCTGCGGCCTGATGACTATAGCACGGTCAGCGCTGCTTCCTTCGCCGGGAACACACGGCTGGCAGTTGGCGCTTCAATCAGGGGGATGCGAACCGTGAAATGTTCAGTGGTGTGTGTAATGTCTAATCCCGGGTGGCCCAAAAGCTGGTAACGGCTATTAATGCTGTGCAGCCCGATGCCAGTTGATTCCACTGCTTTTTCCCGCTTACTAACGTTATTGCGCACCACCAGTGTATGCTCTCCTTCACTAAAAATTTCAATCAGCAACGGCGCCTCTTTTTGCAGGCGGTTGTGCTTAACGGCATTCTCTACCAACAGTTGCAGGGTTAAGGGCGGAAGCAATTGCTCCTGCACCAGTTCCGATACAACAACGGTCAATGAAATGCTGCTGCCGTAGCGTGTTTGCAACAGGTGGTAGTAAGAATGAATAAACTTCAGTTCTTCGGCCACCGTGCTTAGCTCTGTGTTGTTGTTGCGCAACAGGTAACGAAACACTTGGGTGAATTCATTCAAAAACGCTTCCGCCTGCGCAGGGTCTTCGGAAATGAGCGAGGAAAGCGAATTAAGGTTGTTGAATAAAAAATGCGGGTTCACTATTCCCTTCAACTGTTGCAGTTCTGCCTGCAGTTTTTCTTTCTCCAGTTTATCGCGTTGCTTTTCTGTAAAGCGAAGCCGTGCAAAATGATACACCGTTTCGTAAATAAAAAAAAGCGCCAGGAAAACAAACACGGAGTAGAAAATAGAAGTGCCCACCACACCAACGGTTAGCTGCGTGTTGTTCACATACACATTGGAGCCGTAAGAAGAACTCATGCGAAACTCGCCAAAGGCAGCATAATTCCTCAACGCTTTGCTGATGATAAAGATGACCGAAGTGGAAAAGCAGCCGGCCAGGAAAAGCGTGGCAATCCGCTTGGTTCTTGTGTATTTGCCACCAAACCAGCTACGGCTTTTGTAAACCAGGTAACGCACCGTTTCGCAAATGGCCACAATCATAGCCACGTAAATGAGGTTGGTAACACTAATGTTTTTACCGCCCGATAAATAAAAATAGGTGATGATGCAGCAGGGAACCAGCGGCAGCAGAATGCGAAGCCATTTATCGTTTACCTTGATCAAGCAGAAAGTTTACAAAACGAAAGTAGGCTATTTTCTGAACGTCCTTCTGCCAACAAAAAAGCTGGTGCGCCAATCCTGCACTTGGACCAACCGCACCAGCTCAGAAAAAATTGATTGAATGAATTACATCGCCTTTGGCGTCTTCACAAACTTCTCCAGCCACTGTGCCTGCTCGGCCAGCATGTGCAGAATGTTTTCTTTTGCCGCATAGCTGTGTGACTCATACGGAAGCATCACCAGCTTTACGTTTCCGCCATGACCTTTCAC
>DATKHJ010000471.1:0-4938 GCA_035510335.1 Flavisolibacter sp.
ATCTTTAACTGCGGCGGTGTATCATCTATATTCACGCCGTTTACTGAATTTGTTCTTCCCGGTGTTCCGCCCAAATTGTTTGCGCATGCCTTCCAGTTGCTCTTTCCCCCACAAGGATTTTTCGGATCAATCATTTCCAGCGTCCAGCCGCCTTCCTTCTTTGCTTCATTTGCATACCATTCTATTGTATAAGCAATGCTATGAATTATGCGGCCCTGCGGCGACCGCAGTGTAATCACATCGCCATCGTTATCCAGCGAAGGAAAAGATGCAACGCCAAGGGTTCTGCCGAAGCCAGAAAAAGAAGCAACATTGGTGTTGGCGCAAAGAATAACCAGGCTGTCCGGCTGCAAAACAAAGGAAGTGCTGATGGTGGCTGTTCCGGTAGCATCGCTCAGTCGCCAGCCGCTTAAATTGAAAGGTGAAGAAGAAATGTTTTTGATCTCGATGAATTCAGCGTTGGGCAATCCCACCACCGGCGAAGGGTCGGCCATGATTTCGGTGATGACAACATCAAAGCGGTTGGCCGTTTGTGCAAAAGCAGGCAGGCTTCCCAGCAGCAGGAAAGCCAGCAGTTTGGTTTTGGTCATATAACCAATTTAAAAAATATCTGCCGGAAATAAAAACTAGATTTGGCGCCAATCTTTTTCCGCAATATTTTCGTAACACATGCAGACAATAAAACATACTAAACGCACAAAGAAACAGCTCCCCGCAACGGAAGGTGTATAGCGTCAGTGTATGTTCAGGATAAAATGACGAGCCTTCCATAACCGGGAGGCTTTTTTCATTTGTAACCCCTGTTGACTGCACAACAAAAACAAGCAAACAAAAACTTTAACCAGTAAACTTTTAAACATTAAACACTTTACATGAAAGTTGCAGTTGTTGGCGCTACCGGCCTTGTAGGTACAAAAATGTTGCAGGTTCTTGCCGAACGGAATTTTCCGGTTGATGAATTGATTCCTGTTGCCTCCGAAAGATCGGTTGGTAAGGAAGTAGAATTTAAGGGCAAGAAATACACCATCGTTAGCATGCAGGACGCTATTGCTGCCAAACCGGCCGTTGCTATCTTTTCCGCAGGCGGAAGCACCTCCCTTGAATGGGCACCTAAATTTGCAGAAGCTGGAATCACGGTTATCGACAATTCATCTGCCTGGCGCATGGACCCTACCAAGCCATTGATTGTTCCCGAAGTAAATGCCGATGTACTAACCGCGAACGACAAGATCATTGCCAACCCTAATTGCTCCACTATTCAAATGGTGGTGGCGCTGCAACCGCTGCACAAAAAGTACAAGATCAAACGTGTGGTGGTATCAACCTACCAAAGCGTAACCGGTACCGGTAAGGTTGCCGTGGACCAACTGAATGGCGAAAGAGCCAAAGCCGTGCAGGAAGCGGGTGATGAATACCCAATGGCTTACAAATACCAGATTGACTTGAATGCACTGCCGCAGATTGATGTTTTCCTGGATAATGGCTACACCAAAGAAGAAATGAAAATGGTGAACGAGACAAAAAAGATCATGGGCGATGAGTCGATCCGAGTAACGTCAACCACCGTTCGCATCCCCGTCATTGGCGGCCACAGCGAAAGCGTAAACATTGAATTTGAAAATGATTTTGAATTAACGGAACTACGACAAATTTTAAGCGATGCGCCGGGAGTGGTGGTGCAGGATGATCCGGCCAAACAGGTTTATCCAATGCCCTTGTGGGCACATGAAAAAGACGATGTGTTTGTGGGAAGAATCCGTCGCGATGAAACGCAGCCCAATACGCTGAACATGTGGATCGTGAGTGATAACCTTCGGAAAGGTGCGGCTACCAATGCCGTGCAGATTGCGGAGTATTTGTTGCAGAAAGGAATATTGAATTAAGCATAAGCCTTAAGGTTTTTAGACCTATGAGGTTTTTAAAACCTCATAGGTCTTTTCTTTTAAGCTTCAACCGTACGGTTAATAAAATTCAACAGCGGTTGCAAAGCTTCAAACGCAGCAACCGTTTTTTTATGCAGTATGGCCTTGGTCAATTCTCCATCTTCCAGCTTGGTTTCGGCAAAAAAACTTTTCAACTGCAGGTATTCTGCAGCGGGATTGTCCTTTTCATAACCCTTCGGCACCTTGCTCAGACTAACATCGCCGCCTTTGTACAAATCGCCGTAGGTCTTTTTAAAATTCTTCTCCTGCAAAATGCCCTGGAACTCCTCCCAACTGTAATCAATCTCCTGCCGCATGTTTTTCAAATAGGCTGCTTCGGGTTGCCACAAACCACCGCCAACAAACGTATTGCCTGGCTCTAAATGAAAATAATAGCCGGCAAATGGTGACTTGCGTCCACTGCGTTTAATGCTGGCACCAAAATGCGATTTGTACGGCGTTTTATCATTCGAAAACCGAATATCGCGGTTAATGCGAAAGATGCATTCTTTGGAAGACATGCCCGTGATAGTAGTATCCGTTTTCTGCACGGCATCTATCACCAGCTGAATAAAATTGGAAAAATCAATCCGTGCCACTTCGTACTGGGCTCGGTGTGCATCAAACCACGGTTTGTTGTTGTTCTTCTTTAACTGTGAAAGAAATTTGAGTGTCTGCGGTTCCAGCATGATTCGGGTTTGGGGTTTATGATTTGGCGTTTGGTGTTATCGTGCCACTACAAAATGCATCGCATACCTAAGGTCATTTAGCTCTAAGGTGTAAAAGTTGAGCTATAAACCTCAACTCCAAACGCCTAACACCGAACACCAAACCTTAATATCCTCTCTGGTTCTTTCCTTCCATGTAATTCATGAACGCCTTGTTCACCACGCGGTTGCCGCCAGGTGTTGGATAGTTGCCGGTAAAGTACCAGTCGCCAAGGTTGCTCGGACAAGCCTCGTGCAGCGACTCAATGGTCTGGTAAATTACATCTACCGGAAGACCCAGGTCGGGCGGTGTAATCAGTTCTGCAATCTTCTTGGTGATCTCGTCGTTGGTAAATGATTTATAAATCTGCTTCACCACGTTTACCGTGTGCAGTTGATCATTCGCAATAAGTTCTTGGCACTGCTCATAAAGCTCTGTCAGCAAACTTTCTTTTCCTCTCTCTTTCAGCAGCGAAACAGCAGCGTTAAAGGCTATGAAATCGCCCATCTTACTCATGTCAATACCGTAGCAATCAGGATAACGGATTTGCGGTGCAGAAGAAACAATGATGATGCGCTTTGGTCCAAGACGCGAAAGCATGCGAATGATGCTTTCTTTCAGCGTGGTGCCCCGAACGATGGAATCATCAATCACCACCAGCGTGTCTTCGCCTTTTCGAACGGTGCCATACGTAATGTCGTACACGTGCTGCACCATTTCGTTGCGGTTCACATCTTCGGTAATAAAGGTGCGCATCTTTACATCCTTGATGGCAATTTTTTCCATGCGCACCCGGCGCTTGATCATTTCTTCCAGCTTCTCCGGCTCAACATTGTTGCCCCAGGAAAGAATGCGTTCAAGCTTTATTTTATTGAGATAATCCTCACAACCTTTTACCAGTCCGTAAAAGGCTACTTCAGCCGTGTTGGGTATAAAAGAGAAGATGGTATTTTTCAGATCGTAATCAACCGCTTCCAGCACTTGTTTGCTCAGGTTGTAACCCAGCTGCGAACGTTCGCGGTAAATTTTTTCATCCGATCCGCGGGAGAAATAAATGCGTTCGAACGAACAGGCTTTGCGTTCTTTTGGCTCCAGCACCTGTTCAATCTTTACTTCACCGTTTTCGGCAACAATCAATGCCTGTCCGGGCATTAACTCCTGCACTTCATTCTCACCCACATTAAACGCGGTGCGAATGGCAGCTCTTTCCGACGCGGCCACCACTACATCTTCATCCATGTAATAATAAGAAGGACGAATGCCGTGCGCATCGCGAAACACAAAACCAATTCCGTTGCCGGTTAGTCCGCCTACGTGAAAGCCACCATCAAAAAGCGGCAATGCTTTTTTCAGAACGGAAACCACATCCAGTGCCTGCGGGGCCTCTTCATCGGCCTTCACCAGGAAGTGATGAAGCACTTCCATCATGGCCGCAAGGTCGCTTTGCTTTTGAAAAGTGCCCGGCTCCATCTTCACCTGTTCAAACAATTCGTCGGTATTCACCAGGTTGAAGTTTCCAGCCAACGCCAGGTTTCTTGCAGGAATGGTATGTCGCTTAATAAACGGGTGGCAAAAGTTTACGTCGTTCTTTCCCTGCGTACCGTAACGCAAATGGCCAAGCAACAATTCGCCAAGGAAAGACAGGTGGCCTTTCATCAACCCTGGATAATGGCTGATTTCGGTATTGAACTTTTGCAGCTCGTTAAACTCGGCACCAATCTGTTTGAAGATATCGGCAATGGGCTGCGGCTGGTTGCTGCGGATACGCGACAAAAATGGGTAGCCCGGTTCAACGGAAAGCTTGACAGCAGCCACGCCGGCACCATCCTGGCCGCGGTTGTGCTGTTTTTCCATTAACAGGTAGAGCTTGTTTAAGCCCCAGAGTACCGAACCGTATTTCTGCTGATAGTGTGAGAAGGGCTTGCGAAGTCGGAGAAAGGCAAGACCGCATTCGTGTTTGATAGCATCACTCATGGAGGGTGCAAAAGTAAGCCAGAATAAAGAACACCAACGCAAGAATGCGGAAGGCAAAGCCTGCAAGCCACGTTAAATATGTATAGAAAAGTTGAAAGCCCCAACCTGCTTACGGTTGGGGCTTTCAACTTTTTACGAGGAAAGGTGCTATTTAATTAGCGGCGTAGGTTTTAGCCGCATCCGCCCATTTTTTCAGGTTGGGACATTTGGCTTCTTCCGCATCCAACATAATGTAATGGCTGGCAATGTGTGTGGCAAGCCATTTTTCCAGTGCCTTGAATTTCTTCTCTTCCAACGCGGCATTGGCAATCCGGTTGTAATCGTCACGCAGGTT
>DATKHJ010000472.1:0-5560 GCA_035510335.1 Flavisolibacter sp.
TTATTAATTAGTAATTATTGATTATTTAATTATTGCCGCTTTCTCTATCGCGGCTTTCAATGCGTTTAACTTATTTACCACTTCCTGCAATTCACTCTCAGGATTACTCGCTGCTACTACGCCGGCACCTGCTTGCAAAAACAAGGTGTTATCCTTACTTAGCAGTGTACGAATCATGATTGCATGGTTGCAACTTGCGTCAAACCCAACATAACCAATGGCGCCGCCGTAAAAACTACGTGGTGTTGGTTCGTATTCGTTGATCAACTGCATGGCTTTGTATTTTGGTGCGCCACTCAGCGTACCGGCCGGGAAGGTTTTAAACAACACTTCAAACGGGTTGGCGCCTTCTTTCACATCGCCGGTTACTTCGCTGACAAGATGAATGACATGTGAGTAATACTGCACCTGGCGGTAATGCGTTACCTGCACATTGTTGCACACGGTACTTAAATCGTTGCGAGCAAGATCAACGAGCATTACATGTTCGGCATTCTCTTTCGGGTCTTTTACTAACTCGTCGGCTTTTTGCTGATCAGTTTCGTCATCACCGGTGCGTTTGAACGTTCCGGCGATAGGATGAACAACAGCTTTCCCATTTTTGATGATAAGTTGCGCTTCAGGTGAAGAACCAATGAGTTTGTAATCGCCATAATCGAAGAAGAAGAGGTAAGGCGAAGGATTGATGTTGCGCAGGGCACGGTACACATTAAATTCATCACCCGTAAAAGGTTGCTGAAAACGACGACTCAGCACAATCTGGAAGACATCGCCACGAAAACAACCAGCGATGCCCTTTTTCACCATCTCCACGTAATCTTCATCCGTCATGTTGGATGTTTCTTCCGAAACAGCTTTAAAAGGAAACACGGGAACATCTTTACTGCTGATTAAACTTTCCACAACAGAAATTTCACTGTCAATGCTGGCTAACTTGTTTTCCAGCAGCAACAACTCATCGCGGTGATGATTGATAGCAATCACATACTGGTACAAACGATAGCGGGCCACCGGGATTTCGTTGCTCTTGTCTTCCGCCTTTTTGAATTTGATGGACTCAACATACTGCACAGCATCGAACGTAAAATAGCCATAAAGACCTTGTGCAAAACGGGCTGCTTTTGTGTCGTCGCTTTTTCCTTCAAAGGACTGCATGTAGCTCCAGAGAATCTGTTGCAGGTCCTGGCTGCCGGCCAGTTTGCTTCGTTCCGCATTTTGCCCGGGCAGCTTGATTTCTACCACGTTCTCTTTGATCTCAATTCCGCCAATGGCGTTGATGCAGATAAACGAATAGCTGTTTTCGGCCGCGTGGTGATCGGTGCTTTCCAGCAGAATGGTATCGCGGAAGCGGTCGCGGAGACGCAGGTAAATGCCTACCGGCGTGTACACATCGGCCAGCATTCGTTTAACGGTCGTTTCAATTTGAATCTTCTTCATGATCAGAATAAAAAAACCCCGCAACTGCGGGGTTCTTAAATATGTTTAATCAAACAAATAGCAATAGCGCTACAGAACCCCTGCTGAGTTTGTATGCCACCACCAATGTTTGTTGATTACAAGTTTCATTTGTGCAAATATGCAGCATGAAACCATTTCTGGCAAAATATTTTTTATAGCTTTAGTTAAAACCCTCAACCATGCTCATTCAACATAAGGAAGGCAAGACCCGTGGAAAATTTTTTATTGAAGAAGACGGCGAAGTGCTGGCTGAAATTGTTTATGCACCTGCCGGCGAGAATACTATTGTCATTGAACATACGGAAGTAGATGACCGTCTGAAAGGCCAAAACATTGGCTACGAGCTTGTGCACCATACCGTGGAATATGCACGAACACAGGGATTGAAAGTGTCGCCGGTGTGCACATTTGCCAAAGCCGTGTTTGACAAAAAGCCGGATTTTGGGGATGTGCTGGTGTAATTAGTCAGTCCTCCTCCCACTAGCTTATTGTGAGGCCAGAATCTCACAACCATTAACCTGTTATACTTGTTTGCCACTCAAATGCAGATACATCAGTCATCCTTTCTGCATCTGAGTGGCAATTTATATAAAATAGCCAACGGACCACTATTAGTCCGATTGGCAGAATTAATCTCTTTATACTCTCGCCGAAAAGGGTTCCCAATTAGGCTTATCTCCGGCGTCAAAAGATGCTATCATACCTATTCTGGCGTTGGAAAAGCAAGGCATCTTAAAATATTCCACCGCTCCCCACTACGTTAAATCAATCCCAAGCAGGCACAACAATTGTAAAACTGAACGGAGAATGTTGACTTCGTGGCTGGCAGCTTTCCCTTAAGCTAAAAATAATTAGCCCTGTTTATCCGCCCAATCCAACATTTCACATGACAGCGGGATGACTTTTCTCATATTTTCCTTTGACACCTCTCATCCCCTGCCGCTTCTGCGAAAAATACTTTTGACACCTGAATCTATTACCATGAGTGTCGTAATTGTTCTTGTGATTATCAGTGTAATCGTGGCCGGGAGCTTCCTTGGAGCTTTCATCTGGTCGGTAAAAAAAGGCCAGTACGACGACGACTACACCCCTTCTGTACGCATGCTTTTCGATGATGCCATTCCTGAAAACAAAACTTCCAAATAAGAATCATGTTTGACCAAACAACGCTGGAGCCGAAGGTTATCCACACCAAATCTAGAGCCGGGAACCTGGAGACATTCTACTACGACAATGCCATTGTCCGCAACTTTGCTTACGCCACCATTATCTGGGGCGTGGTGGGCATGCTGGCCGGCTTGTGGGTGGCCCTTCAACTGGTTTTCCCTACGGTACTGAACGTTGGCGCCGAATTGAGCTTTGGCCGTCTTCGTCCGCTGCACACCAACGCCATCATTTTTGCCTTTGTGGGCAATGGTATTTTCATGGGCGTTTACTACTCGCTGCAACGCCTGCTGAAGACGCGGATGTACAGCGATAAGCTGAGCAAGATCCACTTCTGGGGCTGGCAGAGCATCATCGTTGCTGCTGCCATTACGCTGCCGCTTGGCTATACTTCCGGCAAGGAATACGCTGAGCTGGAATGGCCGATTGACATTGCTATTACCGTGATTTGGGTGGTGTTTGGCTGGAACATGTTCGCCACTATTTTAAAGAGAAGAGAAAGACACCTGTATGTAGCTGTGTGGTTTTACATTGCTACGTTCATTACGGTGGCTGTGCTTCACGTCGTAAACTCAATTGAGTTACCTGTTAGCTTCTTAAAAAGCTATCCCGTTTACGCCGGTGTGCAGGATGCCCTGGTGCAGTGGTGGTACGGCCACAACGCGGTAGCGTTTTTCTTAACCACGCCCTATTTGGGTTTGATGTACTACTTCCTGCCTAAAGCAGCCAACCGCCCGGTTTATTCGTATAAACTTTCCATCATCCACTTCTGGGCCCTGATCTTTATTTACATCTGGGCCGGTCCGCACCACCTGTTGTATTCTGCCCTGCCTAACTGGGCGCAATCGCTGGGGATTGTGTTCTCGTTCACACTGATCTTCCCAAGTTGGGGTGGTATGATCAACGGTCTGCTGACGCTGCGCGGCGCCTGGGATAAAGTGCGGGAAGATGTGGTGCTGAAGTTTCTGGTGGTAGCTGTTACCTGCTATGGTATGGCCACGTTTGAAGGACCAATGCTGTCGCTGAAAAGCATTAACGCCATTTCGCACTTTACCGACTGGACCATTGCCCACGTACACGTTGGGGGTTTGGGTTGGAATGCGATGCTGACGTTTGGTATTCTTTACTGGTTGATTCCAAAAATGTTCCGCACACAATTGTATTCAAAGAAGCTGGCAAGCTTCCATTTCTGGATTGCCACACTGGGAATTTTGTTTTATGCCATCCCGATGTACGTAGCCGGTTTTATGCAGGCTTCTATGTGGAATGAATTCACCCCAAGCGGACAACTGAAATATCAGTTCCTTGAGACTGTTACGTTCATGAAGCCTTTCTATGCCGTTCGCGGTTTTGGCGGTGCCCTGTTTGTGATTGGTGCGATTGTAATGATGTACAACATCTTTAAAACCGTACGCAAAGCGAAGTTGGTTGCCAACGAAGAAGCGCAGGCACCAGCTATGGAAAAAACCTATACAAAACACAAAGGCGAACACTGGCACCGCTGGATTGAAAGAAGACCGGTGCAGCTGATGGTGGGTTCTTTCATTGTGATTTTGATTGGTGGTGCGGTGGAGATGGTCCCGACTTTCCTGATCAAATCAAACATTCCAACCATTGCCAGCGTGAAGCCTTACACACCGCTTGAATTGCAGGGCCGCGACATCTACATCCGCGAAGGTTGTTATACTTGCCACTCGCAGATGGTGCGTCCGTTCCGCAGCGAGACGGAACGTTACGGCGAATATGCCAAAGCAGGTGAATCAGTTTACGATCACCCCTTCCAGTGGGGTTCCAAGAGAACTGGTCCGGATCTGAGCCGCGAAGGAACCACCAACAAGAAATCCGACGCATGGCACTACAACCACTTTGATGATCCGCAGGCGATTTCAACCGGTTCGGTAATGCCGCCTTATTCTTTCCTCATCGACAACAAACTTGACACTTCATCGACTGAAGCCAAGATTGTAGCGATGCAGAAACTGGGTGTGCCGTACGAAAAAGGATTTGAAAAGATTGCTAACCAGGACCTGATGAAACAGGCAACTGAGATTTCGAACAACCTGAAAAAAGACAAGATTAACGTAGCACCTGACAAGGAAGTAGTGGCCATCATTGCTTACCTGCAACGCCTGGGAACTGATATTCATAAGAATAAACAAACTGCACAGAAATAAAACGTGAGTGGTCAGTGGTGAATGGTGAGTTATAGACCGCCACCACATCCACTGACCACTCACTACTCACCACTGACAACTCACAACTCACAAAAATGCTCAAGTATATAAAAAACTACGCCGCTTCTATCAAAGACATCGACATCTACCCGGTGATCTCGCTGTCCATTTTTGTCCTGTTTTTTATTGTCATGATCTACTTCGTTAAAAAAATGGGCAAGGGTCATGTTGCGGAAATGAAAAACATGCCGCTTGATCTTGACATTGACAGCAACGTATCTGTTCACACCATAAAACAAGCCTGATACAATGAGAAAAAACGTTTCCTATAAATTCATCGTCTGCTTTCTGCTTGCTGGCGGTTACTCACTCTCTGCGCTGGCACAGGAAAGCGCAGCCATTGCCGTTGACAACCCGCTTGTGGACAACAACTTTAATGGACTGGCCTGGGGCCTTGGCGTTGTGCTGATGTTTGCTGTTGCCTTCCTGTTTTATACCATTGGAAGATTTACAACGCTTACAGAAAAAGAGCCGACAGCCGCATCGCAGAAAGGTTGGTGGGCCCGCATGGATGCGAAGCTGTTCACTAAGGCAATTCCCATTGAGAAGGAAGCCGATCACCTGCTCGATCATGATTACGATGGCATCCAGGAATTAGACAATTCACTGCCGCCCTGGTGGAAATATGGCTTCTATCTTTCTATCGTTTTCTCGGTTGTTTATTTCTTCATTTACCACGTTTGGGATATTGGCCAGAACCCGGA
>DATKHJ010000473.1:0-13710 GCA_035510335.1 Flavisolibacter sp.
GTATTTATTGTAAAGTATGGTTGGATTGTTTATCTTGAGAGTGCCACCAAACTCCAGTATTTATGAGCAACACCACCACCAAATCAACCATTTTGTATGTTGATGACGACAGCGATGACTGCATTTTTCTGAAAACATCGGTTGAAGATGCAGACAACAAAGCAAACGTCATTTGTGCTACCGATGGAGAGGAAGCTGTAAAATACCTCAACTCCATGCCTTCCGATTCGTTGCCATCACTTATTGTGCTTGACCTGAACATGCCACGTTGGGACGGGCGGCGAACGCTTAGTTACCTGAAATCACATCCGTTGTTGTCAACAATCCCTGTTGTTATTCTTTCCACTTCGGCTAATGAAAAGGAAAAGCTTAGCTGCCAGCAATTGGGCGCCGTTTCCTACCATAAAAAGCCGCACCGGTTTGAAGAATACAGGGGAATCGTTGCCAATTTTTTCGAAATCATCCAGGCATAAGAAGCGGATATTGGGATAGTAGGATATTTAGATACTGGTTTCCATTCCTAAATATCTCATTATCTCAATATCTTAATATCGCACTACACCTAGCGTTCCTTTCCTGCTTTTCGGCTATTTTTGCGCCGAAACGATTACGAATACGTTGCGGGAAAAACCAATCATACAGAAACTTTTAGCGTATATACTGCTGGTGTGCCTGACCATTGGCTTTATTCCCCAGCGGTATTTTCACGATGTAATTGCCGATCACCGCGATACGGTAACCTGCGAACATCCTGATCCAAGTCTTCCCTGCGTTCACCAGAAAGGATTCAATTGCGGCTTTAACGACCTGGTTGTTTCTGCACCATTCGTATCCCAGGTGGCCGGTTTTGTTCTTGCTAAACCCGATCATTTTTCCTACTACAATAGCCGCTACCAGTTAGTTCATCTTCAGTATTGCTGTACCGGCAAAGAAAGCAGGGGACCACCGTCCAGTCTTGTTGGTTAATTGTACAACCTGGCAGTTGTGGTTGACGATGCGGAACATGCATTCTTCAACCTTCTTTCCTCATTTAGGATTTATCAGAGGAACATTTTTCGGTCAGGAATTGGCCGCTGCCAATCAACCCGTTTTCGCAATAACAGGAAACGCGGTTTCTTTTTTCGTAACAAGATTGATCTCATCCCCAAATTTTTTTCATGCAAAAATTTTTGCTTTTTGTCATTTGCTTATTTCAATTATCCATAACACAGGCACAAACCAAAACGCTGACACTTACTGGTAAGGTAACCGATGCGCAAACCGGGCAGCCGTTGGCCGGCGCCAATGTTGTAATTGCCGATGCCCGCATTGGCGCTATTACCAACGCAAATGGCGATTACCAGTTTAACAACATTCCCACGGGCCATCATATTCTCGAAGTTTCTTACAGTGGCTTTAACACCGCCGTACTTCACATTGATGTACACGCAGCAAGCACACAAAATTTTGCCCTCACACCAGCCGTTCGCGAACAGCAGGGCATTACCATTACCGGCGTAGCGCAGGCTACCAATGTTCGCAATTCGCCGGTGCCGGTAACCATTATGCGCAAAGAAGACATGCTGCACACACCGGCCACCAATATCGTTGACCTTCTGAGCCGCCAACCCGGCGTTTCGCAAATCAGCACCGGTCCGGCCGTATCAAAACCCGTCATTCGCGGATTAGGGTTTAACCGCGTGGTTGTAATTAACGATGGCGTTCGCCAGGAAGGCCAGCAATGGGGCGAAGAACACGGCGTGGAGATTGATGAACTAAGCGTAACCCGTGCCGAGATTTTGAAAGGTCCTGCCTCGTTGATTTACGGCAGCGATGCGCTGGGTGGCGTTGTAAACTTTATTACTAACACACCGGTACCTGAAGGCGTTATTCGCGGAAGCATTCTGTCTAATTACCAAACCAATAACAGGCTGGCTGGTATCAACGGCAATCTTTCCGGGAACATCAATGGCATCAGTTGGAATGCATATGGAACGCACCGTTCGGCAAAAGATTACCGCAACCGTTTCGATGGACAGGTGCTTAACTCGCGGTTCAAGGAAAATAATTTTGGCGGCTATGTCGGACTGAATAAACGCTGGGGTTACTCGCACTTGATCTTTAGTGGCTTCAATCAAAATTTAGGGCTGGTGGAAGGTTTGCGGGATGCAACCACGGGTGCCTTTCTTGCTTATCCCGAATCGCCGCTTGAACGCATTGCCACGCCTGCCGATTACGAGGGCAGAACACCACAAACGCCTTATCAGAATGTGCAACACTACAAGGTGGTGAGTGATAACAGTTTTGCGGTCGCTCGCTCAAGCCTGAAAATGAAACTGGGTTACCAGAATAATTTGCGCAGAGAATTTGCCGATCCGGAACATCCCGATGAGCCCGAACTTTTCTTCGACCTGAAAACACTTAGCTATAACCTGCAGTATGCCTTGCCTATTAAATCGGAATGGCAAACCACGTTTGGCGTTGGCGGTATGCGGCAGACGAACGAAAATAAGGGAGAAGAAAGTTTAATTCCGGAATACACCTTGTTTGATGTAGGCGCTTTTGGTTTCATTCAGAAATATTACAACAAGACAACCATCAGCGGCGGCTTGCGGTACGACTACCGGCAAATCAATTCAAAGCTTGGCATGGAAGACAGCGATGTGAAGTTTGAACCTTTTCAGCGCAAGTTTTACAATTTCTCCGCCAGTGCCGGTGTAAGCTATCACCCGGTTTCATTCTTAACGGTGAAAGGAAATGTTTCCCGCGGTTTTCGTGCCCCAACCTTAACCGAGCTTGCCTCCAACGGTGCACACGAAGGAACGGTGCGGTTTGAATACGGCCAGCTTGATTTGAAATCAGAAAAGAGTTTGCAGGTAGATGCCGGTGTGGATGTAGCCTATGAGCACTTCAACTTTTCGCTGAGTGCTTTTTACAACCGTATCAACGATTATATTTTTTATCGCAGGCTGCAAGGCGCAGCCGGTGGCGATTCAGTTATTGTCGATGGCAGCGAAACCTTCCAGGCCTTTCAGTATGGACAAAACGATGCGCAGCTTTCGGGGATTGAATTGCAGTTTGATTTTCATCCGCACCCGCTCGACTGGCTGCACTTTGAAAACACCATCTCGTTTGTACGGGGCCGCTTTGACCAGAAGCTGGATGGCAGCGATCACTTGCCCCAAATTCCGCACAGCCGTTGGATCGGTGAATTGCGTGGCGATTTTTTGAAGAAAGGAAAAGCGTTGCGCAACTTGTATGTGATGGTAGAAGCCAATGCAGCATTTGCGCAGCAGCGACCCTTCTTTGGTTACAACACCGAAACCAGCACGCCTGATTATGTATTGCTGAATGCCGGCATCGGAACCGATTTTGTTACGGCAAAAGGAAGAACCTGGGCCAGCCTGCATCTTTCAGTTCAGAACATTACCGACAAGGCTTACCAGGATCACCTGAGCCGCTTAAAATACACTGATGTGAACGCGGCAACCGGAAGACAAGGTGTGTTTAATATGGGCAGAAACTTTAGCGTGAAGCTGAATGTGCCGTTTATATGGAAGAATTAGACCTCTTCGAATTAGGATAGAATGTGGGTATCGCATTCTATCCGTTAAAGTAATTGTATTTGTATGCTGTATTTGAGGAGTTGAGAAACACATCAGCCATTATTATTTAAGAAGGGTGTCAAGCTAAATTTAATAGCTTGACACCCTTCTTAAACTATGACTTTCGGAAGTGCTGGCCACTTACGTTCGACTTTTTATGACTCCACATATTGGTTTAGAAAGAAATGTCTTGTGTGGGGCCAAGATCTTTTCAATTCTAAATATATATTTTTTGAATATTTATTTTGGTATATATTTATAGGGCAAACCAAAATTAAATTCAACTTCCTATCCAATTCTTTTCAAGAATACATTTTCCATTTTTCTAAGAAACCATTGTTGTGAGGCTCTGAAGTGCCAGATACACAGAGAGGGGGGTTATGTTGATTTTTTATCCAAACATATCTCTCTGGGCTTCAATCTGCATCTTAAAGTTTCCTTTGACGAAGCTTTCAATGGAGCAGTTGTGTTTTAGTTGCTTTTAATCGTACCTAAAAAAGTGCGTATTCAATCATCTCAAAACATATAGTCAATGAAAAGGAAAAATCTGTTTTTTAGATTTACCCCATTTCTTATCCTATCTGCAATTTGTATTGCTTCAGGAAACAGCATATGGGCTCAACAGAATGGAGCTGTTCCCGGAACACTTGAAAGTATTTTAAACAACCAAAATGCGAGAGAGGC
Source organism: Flavisolibacter sp. (assembly GCA_035510335.1). Classification (GTDB taxonomy): domain Bacteria; phylum Bacteroidota; class Bacteroidia; order Chitinophagales; family Chitinophagaceae; genus Flavisolibacter. The sequence goes on from DATKHJ010000473.1 coordinate 4,269, forward strand.
GACTACACTAGCTACCGGGCTTCAGCAGATCTACAGCGCAACTGGTAAATACACGCTTTCTGCAGATGGCGTTGGCTCTGTGAATTCGTCAATGAGCATAAGTGTGAACAAGCCAAACGCCCAAGCAACTGTGCATAAAGCTATTCTTATGTCTTCGGCTACTTTTACAACTATAGCCAATGGTTGTATTACTCTATCCGGCACTCCTATAACTTGGAATGGCAGTGCTACATCTAATACCAGTATTTTATTTACCAACTATTGGGCTGATGTTACGTCAGTTATTGCATCGCAAGTAAATGCATTACCTGCGGGTATTTCAAACCTAACCATTACCGAATGCAATACCAACAGCATCGAGGGGGAGGCGTTACTTGTTATTTTTAATGACCCGATGGCAAGTGAAAAAACAGTTGTCATCATGTTTGGTGCACAATCCCCGACCGGTGATAATTTTTCCTTAACCCTAGCTCAAGCAATCGACCCAAACCAGGCAGGTGCTTTACTAGATATGGGTTTGGGAATTGGTTTTGGCTTTCAGCAATTTGGCGGCAGTCAAGCTTCGCAGGTGTCAGTTAATGGCCAACGCATAACTTCTTCAGCAGGAGGGGAAGACGATGGATCGAGTTCAAACGGAGCTCTTCTTACAGTCGGTGGGATAGGTGATGCAAACAACAATCCTTCTAATCCAAACGTTGGTCCGGCCAACCCTCGTTCAGACGACGAGTTATACAGCATCTTGCCTTTTATTACAAATACAGCTACCAGTCTGAATATAAACACGATTAACCCATCCAATGATGACAATATTTTCCTTGCTTATTTTGCAATATCAGGAGCTGCAATTGTCGGCGAAGGAATATTGTTGTCGCAAACAGCTACTGCCGGTAATATAGGCACTCAGCACACCGTTAAGGCGTCCGTATTAAATTCGAATGGCCAGCCACTGGCTAATAGATTGGTTACATTTACAATTACTTCTGGGCCTAATACAGGCAATACATTTTCCACTAATACCAACTCAAACGGCGAAGCATTTTATACATATCCAGGGTCAGGCGGTATTGGAACTGACAATATCCAGGCTTGTTTTACTAATAGTCAAAGCCAGATAAATTGCTCTAATATCATTTCTTTTGAATGGACAAGTACTATCGTGGGTCCTATCTATTACTCCAAACCTGCAGGTGACTTGCATAATGTGCAGACGTGGGGGCTGAATCCAGATGGTACAGGGGCAAATCCGCTGGACTTCAACGACAGTATATTCCAGTTAGCTAACCGGCCGTCAGGTCTCTACACCATGACCGGAGACTGGGCTGTAAACGGAGGATTGATTCGCATCCCTACTTCCAGCCAGTTGCAAATCAACGGTAATACATTGGCCTTAACCAATGTAGAAGGCGCAGGAACAATCAGTGGTTCATCAAGCTCCAACCTATCGGTAATAGGGATGTCAGGAGGATCTGTTCTTTTAAACTTTACCCCATCAGACAATACACTTAACAATCTTACCGTAAACCGTGCTGGCAGCGGCGCAATGGCTGTACTTGGCAATGCGTTGAATGTATTGAATGTAGTAACCGTTACCGAAGGTGCGTTGAATTCAAACGGCAACCTGGTGCTGAAGAGCACAGCGGCCAATACAGCCCGTGTGGCCCCGGTAAGTGGAAGCATCAGCGGCGCGGTAACAGTTGAACGGTATATACCGGCTCGCCGTGCTTGGCGAATTTTGGCTGCGCCGGTTGGAGGGCTGTCAGACGCTGCAAGTGGACAAGCAAACATGACGCATTCGCAGGAAACCGTGCGGGGTGCACTCGTAACCTCAGGTGGCACACCGCGGCCTTTGTCCTTCGGTACAGCAACCTTCTCGCTGAACCAGGCCCGTACGGAACTTACATTTACCGCAACGATCTTCAATATTGATGTTACTGGTACCCAAACACCAGCGGACATCAATGATAATTTAGTGGCGGCTCACATCCACGTAGGTGCTCCGGTTGGAGCAAATGCACCGGTCCGTTGGGGCTTCTTTGGTACGCCGGATAATGATAATAGTCCAAAACAACTCGCTGTTACACCATTTGTCAGCGGGGTAGGCGGTACGTTTACCAGCACATGGGACTTGGTGGAAGGCAATGCCGGAACAACACTTACAACTAATCTGCCTGGTATTCTGGCTGGCTTGTCATACATTAACTTCCATACGGTTCAATTTGCCGGTGGAGAAATAAGAGGCCAGATCAACATGGTTGGTGCAGGCACGCAAACAATCAACCAGGCATGGCAAGAAGGCGCAATTCTTGGGCTTTCTCCAAATCCGAATCCTTCACCTGGTTATGGTACGCACATCACCGGTGGGCCAATTTATGGTTCAACTGCCAATGGTTTTGACCAAAACCCAGGTGCTGAATCCTCCATTAAGAGGTACAACAGCATTATCAACAATTGGGAGGTATTGCAAAATACAAATGCAACGTATGTAGGGGCTGATGCGTACATGACATTCATCAGGGGTGACCGCGGAATTCCAATTGGTTTGAATACTGTACCTCCTACCACCACTACCTTACGAGCTAAAGGTCCGCTTCGCGTAGGGGATCAGGTCTTTCAGGTTTCAGCAACAGGATTTACAGCCATTCCTAATCCATATGCCTCACCCATTAATTTGGCTACGATCACTCGTAATGGTGTTCAAAACAATTTCTATGTGTGGGATCCAAAACTCGGCGGTGCAAACGGCGTAGGTGCTTACGTACTGCTGAGTGACAACGGTATGGGCGGATATAATATTACACCTGCTCCGGCTAGCCCAATGAGCCAGTATATCCAGAGTGGTCAAGGCTTTTTGGTAAGTCCGTCAGTGACAGGTACACCGGGCAGTGTGGTTATTAAAGAAAGTGATAAATCGGCAACACCGGCAATGGACGTTTTCAGAGCAGCCGGCGGCCGCAATGATGCAAGTGCCAACACTTTGAAAATTGTTGATCCTTCCAGCGGGCAAGGCCTGCGGGTAACACTAAGAGAAGTGAATGCAGATGCCACAGCATCTGTATTAGATGAGGTGTTCTCATCCTTCGAAGCGACTTACAGCGAAAAACTCGATAATCTGGATGCGGTGAAAATGGAAAACGTGCAGGAAAACCTGGGTATGGTTCGCGATGGAAATGTGCTTATGATTGAACGCAAACCATTGCCGCAGGAAGGAGATGTAATAGCATTGAAACTTTGGAACACAACGCCTAAATCTTACCTGCTGGAAATTAACCCGGTAAACCTTAGTACAACAGGTCTTACAGCCTATGTTGAAGATAAGTTTACGGGTACAATTACCCCTGTAGCGCTAACGGAAAAAGGCATAATCACATTCAGTGTAACAAGTAATCCTGCATCATCCCGTCTCGATCGTTTCAAAATCACTTTTGCCAGGAAAGCGCCAGATGCAATAACCCTATCGGCCGAGAAGAGCCAGATTTCAGCCTACCCCACTTTGTTGGAAGGCACAACGATCAATCTTTCGTTTGTGGGGCAGGAGAAAGGGGCTTATCAGGTGCGGCTGTTCAACGATTTAGGCCAGGTGGTTTTTCAAAAAACCATTCAACACGGTGGTGGCAATGCTGTACAGGTTTTAACATTAAATAAAAAACCGGTTGCTGGTATATATCAACTGCAGGTAGCGGGTAAACAAACAGTAGTAAGCTTGCCCATAAGCTGCCGTTGATCAGTGCATCGCCATAAATTAATCAAACAACCCCTAAAACCCTTCTGATTATGACAAAACAAAAGATGAAACTTGCATTAGTTACCCTTATGCTGATGAGTGCCACTGTTGTTGTGCAGGCACAAGGTCCCGGTGATCCAGATGGTGATCCCGATCCAACAGAAATTCCCTTTGATGGTGGATTAAGTCTGGTGGTTGCGGCCGGTGTAGCTTATGCCGCAAAAAAAGGCATCGATAAAAGAAAAAAGGCCAAGAGTGAATAAGGTTTCACTGGAGGTGCTTTTTTAAAAGATAGCCACTTATCCGATCGGCAATGCGTGTGTTTGTACTAAACATTTCGCATTGCTGATCTTTTCATTCTAACTCAACGAATAAGTACATATGATTAACAGAATCAGTACCACTGCCACCAAATGGCTGGATGCTTCTTACTTCCTGAAATTTCTTCTGCGGCTTCTAGGCCTTTATCTTCTTTTTCGGATCATAAACTGGCTGATGATCGGGTTGATTGTTCCCGGTGGTTATTACAGCCCCTTTGTTGATAATTATCTCAATTACGTAACGGTTATAAAAATATCGGTACTGCAAACTGGCGCTTTCCTCGCGAAATTATTTGGTGTGAACTCCTTTGCAGTTGATCACTCAACATTACAGATTGTAGGTGCCGGTAAGCTGATTATGGCCTGGGCATGCACCGGCCTGGAAATCATGAGCTTTTGGGCCGCCTTTGCGCTAGCCGATACAACGCCGCTGAAAACAAAACTTTGGTGGTGCTTTGGTGGATTGTTTTGTATCTGGCTCATTAACAGTTTACGGGTTATGGTGCTAATGATTGCCGTTAAGAATGACTGGCAGGAGATAGGCACGCTAAGGCATCACGATACCTTCAATATCGTAGCCTATAGCTTTGTTTTCCTACTGATGTTTATCTACTACACAAGAAACAGTCGTGCATTTGCTGCCTAGTAATTTTCTTTTTAAGGAAGCACTCTTTCTCCTTTCACCGCTGGCTTTCGTTCACCAATCTGCTGGCGCCACATGGCGTAGTACAAACCCTTTTCATCCAGCAAGGCTTCATGCGTTCCGGTTTCAATAACAACGCCGCGTTCCAACACGTAAATACGGTCGGCGTGCATGATGGTGGAAAGGCGATGCGCAATTAAAATGGTGATCTGGTTTTGCAGCGACGAAACATCGCGGATGGTCTTGCCAATTTCTTCCTCCGTTAAAGAGTCAAGCGCTGATGTGGCTTCATCAAAAATCAGCAGGTTGGGATGACGTAATAAGGCCCGTGCAATGGAAAGGCGTTGCTTTTCACCGCCCGACAATTTCAGTCCGCCTTCGCCAATCATCGTGTCAATACCTTTTTCTGCACGCAGCAACAGGTTCTGGCAGGATGCTTTAGTTAGTGCATCCAGCAAGTCATCTTCCGTAGCTGACGGGTTTACAAAAAGCAGGTTCTCTTTAATTGTTCCACTAAACAATTGCGTATCCTGTGTTACAAAACCAATCTGCTTGCGCAGGTCGTCAAACTGTATGTTGTTTTCGTCTATACCGTTGTAAAAGATGTTGCCTTCTTGCGGACGATACAATCCTACCAGCAATTTCATCAGTGTTGTTTTACCGGAACCCGATGGGCCGACAAAAGCAATGGTTTCACCTTTCTTTGTTTGAAAGCTGATGTTATCAATGGCCATTTGCTGGGCTGTCTGGTGCTTGAAAGAAACGTTGCGGAACTCCAGCGTTTGAACCGGGCCTAAATGTTTTGCATGCACCGGCTCTGGTTCCGGTTTCTTCTTCATTAGGTTGTCAAAATTGTTGAGCGATGCTTCGGCTTCGCGGTAGTTGAGAATGATGTTGCCAATGTCCTGCAGCGGACCAAAAATGAAGAAGGAAAAAAACTGCATGGTTACCAGCTGGCCGGCGCTTAGTGACCCACCAAATACAACCCACATCAGCATAAATAAAATCACCTGCCGCAAGGTGTTTACGAAGGTTCCCTGCACAAAGGAAATGCTTCGGATGCGTTTTACTTTTGTTAGTTCAAGGCCCAAAATTTTGTACGTGTTTTTGTTCAGTCTCTCCACTTCCTGTTTGGTAAGACCCAAACTTTTTACCAGCTCAATATTGCGCAACGATTCAGTTGTAGTACCTGCCAGCGATGTGGTTTGCTGAACAATTGTTTTTTGAATGGTCTTTACTTTTTTACTCAGCAAGTTGGAGATAACCACCAGCAGGGCAATGCCGCCAAAGTAAATAAACGGCAGCGACCAATGAATGCTGGATGCAAAAACAGCAACAATGACAATACCCACGGCAACCGTGAAGAGGATGTTGACAAACGAGTTCATGAACTTCTCCGTATCGGTCCGAACCTTTTGCAAAATGCTTAGCGTTTCGCCGCTGCGCTGGTCTTCAAACTCCTGGTAAGGAAGCTTCATGGCATGCTGAAGACCATCTGTAAAAACTTTGGCGCCAAATTTTTGCACAATTACGTTGAGAAAATAATCCTGGAAATTTTTTGCAATGCGGCTGATCATGGCAACTGTGATGGAAGCCAGTAAAAGCCAAACCACGCCATAAATTTCGATGGTGCCAGCTGGTTTGTTGGTCAACGGTTTTGTGGGAAGCGTTTCATGAATAAACAAATAGTCGCTCCAGCTCTGAAAGCTGATTTCTTTTTGGTGATAGGTAGCCAGGTCAATCAGCTTTCCAAAAATGATGGGATCAAGAAGCGAGAAGCCAATGTTCAGTGCCGCTAAAAAAAGCACCAGGAACACCAGCCATTTATGTGGTTTGAGGTATTGAAATAAAATCTTCATCCTGTAAAGCTAAGTGCTGGAATAGATATTCCATTTCCTTCAGCGAATGGAATGGCTGTACGCTACCATTTCTTTTCGTACCGGCTAATGTGCCAGGCGGTGCCTTTCAGCTTTTTAAATAAGCGTGGCAGAAAGGGCAGGCTTTCGAACGTAATTTTTTGCTCCATGATGGCCAGCGCATCAAGGTGGTGAATCTTCTTGACAAGATTGGGAATGCTTTCTTCCTGGTTCCGGGAAAAGAAAGTGTGTAGCAGTTGCCGGAACTCTTTCAGGTTCCAGTAATGCGCAATCACATGATCGGCTGTTTTTACCTCACTCTTTTTTTGCAGGCAATAACTAAAGGCAAATTGTTCGGCAATGTGTTTCGGGAATTTCCCGTACACTGCATCGCTTAGCAAAAGAACATCATCCAGCAGCGCTTTGTTGGCTGTGTTCAACCCAACAACGCCGGCATTGTACATGCGCAGTGTTTTGCTAAATGCTACTTTGTTTGCCCCGTAGTCAACAGGCGTGGTGGAAAGAAATTTTTCCCATTTGTGGAACGAAGGCGATTGGCTTCTGTCAATCACGCCTTCGTATTGGTGCATGTAAAAATGGTTTTTTGAAAGATCGTTGAAAACATCGTGCAGCGGTGCTGTGATGTACGTGTCCGTATCACAATACAGCACGTTTCCCTCAAAGCGACTACAAAAGTCGCGGGTCATTTCAATTTTAAAACGGTGCACAAAAGCCAGCGGACCTTTCCATTGTTTTACGCTTTCGGCACTTACCGGAAGGCACTCGAGTTTTGCAAAAAAGGGGAGGAAGTCAGCAAACAAATGCGGCTGATCGGTGTAGATGTAAATACCTGTATCGGGAGGTGGTTTCAGGTTGTATACCTGCAAATATTTTAGTAGCGAGTAACGGCATTCGTTAACGAAATCTACGCCGCCGTAGGCCTGGTATAAAATAGCATTTTGCATCGAGTGAGTTATGGCCGCAAATTAGCAATTGCAGCGAAAGCCTCCTGTTTATCTCTTCGTTGGTATTGCCTGCTGCAATTGCTTCAGCAGGCGTTCCTCTGCTGAAGCCGGAAATTTCTCCTGGAAAATGGCAAACGAAGCAGCACCAGCCTGCGGCCACCTTTCTTTGTTCTGCCAGGCTTTTTCAAGAGCCGCATCAATGCCTTCCACGGTAGCATCTTTTGCCAGCCAGCCATTGTGTCCTTCCTCAACCCAACGCGGCATGTCGCCTACGCGGCTCACCACCAACGGACGTGCCATGGCCATGGCTTCTACCACCGCCAGTGGCATGGCATCGCGGTGGGTGATTTGCAATACCAGGTGGGCTTCTTGCAAGGCTACCTTTACCTGGCTGGTATGGCCTTTCAATTCTACTTTTTCTTGCAGGTTAAGCGAAGAAACCAGCGATTGCAACAGGTGATGATCCTGCCCTTTGCCATACAACCGTAACTGCCAGTTGCGTCCTCTCCATTTAGCGGAAGAAAGAGCTTTGATAAGGTTATCCTGCGCTTTGCGACTCACCACCAGTTCGGCCAACATCATAAAAATAAACGGCTCCTGCATGGCAGGATAGGAAGTCTGTGTTTGCGCAGAAGCAATGGTGATTGGGTTAAGAAGAATATCGCCATGCACAATTTCAATTGCCAGTTTTTCTTCCAGCGATTCCTGAATGCGTTTTGCTGCAAAGAGATTGATGGCGGCACTGTTAATCCACTGGCGCAAACGTGTTGCCTTTGTTGGCTTAAACACGGCGTCCTCATTGTAGTTGTGAAACAGCAGTGCATAAGTAGGGAGGTGCCTATAAACATTTTTCCAGGTTGAAGTATAAATTTCAAATCCGCCAAGGTTAACCACAACAAGATCGTATTGCTGAAACGGGAGAGAGGAGATGGTTTGCCCAACTTTCCACTTGCTGATTTTGTAGCGAAGTTTTTGGGCCAGGTTTGCTTTTCTTCTGCCTTTATTTGGCAACAGGTAAACCTGGCAGCCCGCCTCTTTCAACGTAGTTATCTTCTCTTCTTTTTCCGGCCAATGGTAAAACGCACAGGCTACGGTATGGCCTTTTTTTGCCGCATGCAATGCTGTTCTATACCAAAGCTCTTCGCTGCCGCCCCAGGCGGCGCCATTCATTAACGACAGGAAAAAAAATGATGGCATGGCGGATACAAAAGGTTAGTGATTTAAATAAGAATAGTCTGATTTGCCAACCTGGTATTGCTGGTGAATCAGCTTAGGAAGAACAACATAGCCCTTCACCAGGCCGTTTGTAGCAGCATGGGCGGGCAGGTTATCGGCAATAAAAGAAATGGGTTGTTGCAGTGCCAGCATTTTTTCTGCAGCCGATTGGGTAATGGCGTAAGCATGAATGCAATCGTGGTAGCCGGCCCGGTAAATATGTTCCGAGACTTTTTTTGGATACAAATGGTTAATGGTTGTGTGGGAAAACCGGATGGCTTTGAAAGTGCGCAAAAGGTGGTAAAATGCCTGCTTGAAAAACACACCCTTCGGCGCTTTTTCGCGTTCGGCAAAGCCAAGGTAAAGCAACTCCCAATCGGGTGGCAACTCCTGCCGAACGGCAGGAAAAATTTCAGCCGCTTTGGTGTCGATCACAACATCGTCTTCCATGATTAACACACGCTGGTAGTTGTGTTTCAGCATATCGCGGTACACTTCGGCATGGCTCCAGGAAACGCATACCTGCCCAATTTGCATAGGCTTACCGTACCGGTGATGATTGCGGGCCATTGCCTCGTTGTAAACGCCTTTTTGCTGCAGGTCGGTTAGCGAAAATTCGTGCTTGTCTTTGCCAAAGAAAAACTTGTAATGCAGTCCTTGCAATTCCTGCTGCACCTGCTGCTGCCGGTCGGTTGCCCGCCGCAGGGTGATCACATAAATGT
>DATKHJ010000474.1:0-7344 GCA_035510335.1 Flavisolibacter sp.
CCATTGTAACCTCCGAAACACTACTGAAAGATTCTGCCGCTTTAATGGATGGCACAACGGCCATGGTGTTCGACAATTCCGATCCGACCCTGGTACAAACAGAACTGGCACTCACCCATCAATTGGTACAACTGGCTGCGGAAAACAAAGGCGTTGTGACCGAAGTAAATTTTTACTGGCTGGTGCCACGCAAAAAAATGGACGCTTTGCAACTGGCCGATTCGCTGCTGAACCGGCAGGCTGATTCGGCTTTATGGAGGGCTAACCGCCAATACACGGCACTAAAAAACAGCCTGCGCCTGTATTACGAAGCAGCAAAGAACAAGAGCTGGGATTCGCTTGCCCTGACAGGCAGATTAACAAAAGGCAGCAAATCGCCGACTGTTACAGCCCTGAAGAAACGGCTCGCCGCAACAAGCGATTATCCTGCAGGCGATACATCAAACATCTTTAGCGACTCATTGGTAATGGCCATCAAAGCGGTGCAGGAACAGTATGGCTTTGCACCAACAGGCCAGTTGACCGACTCCCTCATCCATGAGTTAAACATACCGGCACAGGAAAGAGTGCAGCAAATTCTGGTGAACATGAGCCGTGCGTTGTGGATGCCGCAGCAACCGGACAGCACCCGTATTATGGTGAACATTCCATCGCTTCAGCTTTATGTGTACAGCGATAGCGGTAAGGTTTTGCAGATGCCGGTGATTGTTGGTAAAGAAGGAACGGGAACAATGGCTTTCAGCGATGAGATTACCAAAATTGTTTTCAACCCTTACTGGAACATCCCGCAGAGCATTGTGGAGAACGAGATCAAGCCTGCGATGGAAAAAGACCCGGCTTACCTGAAAAAGAGGAACATGGAAATTGTGAAACAAAATGGCGGCCTTCCACAAATTCGGCAGCTCCCCGGCAAGGACAACGCTTTAGGCCGCGTGAAATTCCTGTTCCCCAACAGCTTTGATATTTACCTGCACGATACGCCGCACAAGGATCTGTTTGCGCAGCAAAACCGTGCATTGAGCCATGGTTGTATTCGGGTAGCAAAACCGGATTCGCTGGCGATGTTTATTCTTCGTGGTCAACCTGAATGGACGCCGGAAAAGATTGCTGCTGCAATGAATAGTGGGAAAGAACAAACCGTAGAAGTAAAAAATCCTGTTCCGGTTGCCATCACTTATCACACAGCCTTTGTAGACGAAAGAGGAAAGCTGAATTTCCGCAAAGATGTGTATGGTTATGATCAGAAAACCGGTGCAAGAATGTTTTCAAATCAAACAACAATTAACGGCAGGCAGACATAATTGGAAAATTGAAATGAGGAAAGGCAGGCTGTAAAGCTTGCCTTTTGTTTTTCCGCACAGAGCAAAAAAGAGAAAAGAAGAAGCTATTCAACTTGTCGGGTTGCTCACCGATTGCAAACGAGTTTTTGCGCTATAAAATCCTTTCCATCCGCAACCAATCCTACTAATCAGCGGTTACCTTTGCGCCATTATGAGCACATTCCGCAATTTTAAGATGGTCGATTACGTGGTGTATGGCCGCGGCTCCTTTAACCAGTTGGATGACATTCTTAAACCGCAGCGAAAAGATGACCTGCCGATGATCTTTTTGGTAGATCATTTTTTTGAAGGGAAAGAGCTGGCGAACCGTGTTCCGCTGCGGGACAATGACAAGATCATCTTTGTTGATGTGACCTATGAGCCAAAAACAACGTATGTCGATTCATTGGCAGATGGATTGAAAGACGAATTTGGTATGGTGAGCGGCATCATTGGTATTGGCGGTGGTTCTACCATGGACCTTGCCAAAGCTGTTTCGCTGATGATGAACAACCCCGGCTCTTCGGCCGATTACCAGGGCTGGGACCTGGTAAAACACCCCGGCGTGTACAAAGCCGGCATTCCTACCCTTAGTGGTACCGGCGCAGAAGTGAGCCGTACCACCGTGCTTACCGGCCCTACCCGCAAACTGGGCATGAACTCCGACTTCACTCCCTTCAATCAAATTGTACTTGACCCTGAACTGACTGCTAATGCGCCGGTCAACCAGCGTTTTTATACCGGCATGGATTGTTACATCCATTGCATTGAAAGTTTAACGGGTACTTATCTTAACGAGTTCAGTAAAAGCTACGGCGAAAAAGCGTTGGAGCTTTGCCAATACATTTTTCTCGAAAAAGATACATGGGATGAAGAGTGCGATGACAAACTGATGATGGCCTCCTATGCCGGCGGCATGAGCATTGCCTACTCGCAGGTGGGTGTGGCACATGCGGTGAGCTATGGCTTAAGTTATCTGCTGGGAACAAAACACGGCATTGGCAATTGCATTGTCATGAATCACCTGGAAGAGTACTATCCCGAAGGTGTGGCCGAATTTAAACGCATGGTGGAGAAGAACGGCATCGACATTCCGCAAGGCATTTGCAAAGGCTTGAGCGAAGAGCAGTTTGATACCATGATTAACGTATCACTGGGCATGAAGCCCCTGTGGGAAAATGCACTGGGCAAGGATTGGGAAAAGATCATGACAAGAGAAAAGCTGCGTGACCTTTACGGCCGGCTTTAATTTTCCTTGTAAATAAAAAACAGAACGTCCCGTAAAAACGGGACGTTGTCTTGTAGGGCAAAGTCAAAACTGCTTTGTGAAAAACTACTGAACTAAAATTTGATAGGTGTTGGAGGCACGGCTGGCCACATCGGTCAGCTTTACATAGTAGGTTCCTCTTGGTAAACTGCCAACCGGCTTGTAATCGGTTTCGGCCATTTTCACGTCTTTGCTTAGTACCACTTGTCCAACTGCGTTGGTTACCTGCACCAAGTAAGCCCCGGCTTTACCGGCTACAAACTTGATCCCGATGTTGCCGTTGGAAGGATTGGGGTAAATACTGGCGGTTGAAAAAAGCGGGTTGCTGTACTCCACCGACCTGATGTCGGAATAACGGTAATAACCATCGAGCCAACGCTGCTTAATCCGGAAGTAATAACGTCCAAAATCGGCGCCCTGCAAAGCATGGCTGAAACGGTACGATGCGTTGCCACCCGCTTCGGCCTTCTGCACGGTTGCTGCCTTGGTAAAGTTGCGGCCATCGCGGCTTAACTCAATCTCGTAAAAATATCGGTCAGCAGATGCTTCGGCCTCCCAGCGCAGGTCGGCAGAAAGTGCACCGGTTTTGGTAGCCGTAAAATTTTTAAAACCCACAGGCAGCGCATGCAGCGGACAGGTGCAGTATTCGAAACGAAAGTTCACATACGCCGATGTAAGCACCATACCCAGGCTGCTTCCACCGGTGATGGATGCGTTTGCAGAAACATTGATGTTGTAATCATACACTACGCTGTCGGAACCGTAGAACTGCGAGATTTCCGTTGAATCGGTCAGTGTTCTTGCCATAACGGATTTCAGAACAGTGTCTTTTCCCTTCGTGTACGTATCAGGGCCGCCGGGCAGGCCATCGCTGGCAGCCAGTGTGTAAGGGCCATAGTTGCCGTTAAAGTTATTCGAAAGCGAAGGGGTTAAACCCGGGCCCGACATGGCATCGGTACGGATGTATGAAAAGTTGGCCGTTTGCGATGAGCCGGAAAAATTCTGCATTGCTACCGAATCAACCACGCCAACAATGGTTACCACCAGCCGAACGCAGGAAAGCATAGCCATTTGCGGATCGAACTTGGGAAACTTCACCTGCATATTGGTAGCTCCCGTTGGAAAGCGGATGGTGGTATCGTAAACGGCTGTTCCCGAAGGATAACCGCCGGCACATTGCGCCTGGCTGTTTTGTCCGTATAAAAGCAACAGAAAAAGGCAGCTATATGAAAGAAGAGAGTAGCGTTTTAGCATAGGTTGGGATTTAGATTAACAGATCATGTTCACACCGTAAAAGTAGATAGAGGAGGAAGGCCCGACAAGGTACAATTGCGGAAATATGTACGACAGTTATTGCCCGCAACAGATAGGAAACTTACGTATAAGCAATGCAGTGATTTACGATGCTGTTTTACGTTTTAAAGCGTAAAAGGCATAAAAAAAGGCCACACAATGTGCGGCCTTTTTTATTGTAAGGTTGTGATTATTTAGAACCGCCTAAAGAAAAGTTCCATCCAACACGGAAACCGATGAATGAAGTGCTTTCTCCATCTTTTGAACCACTTTGATAACGAACACCCAAATCTAGACCTTGGGCCATTGCATAACCAGCACCAATTGCATATGTAAATGCGCCTTCAGAATCGCTGATGTTCATACCACTGCCTGACGCCTTTGCTCCATAAATACCATATCCAAGCTGAGGCTCGATAAACAAACCGCTGAAGTTGTGACGATAGCCAGCAAGGATAGGGATGATTGAAGCAGAAGCATCAAAACCAGACGGCAAATCTTTCGCACCAAAACGCTGGTAGCCAGATGTTAATGTTAATTGGCCTGCAGAACCGATACCATGCATGTACTTAGCAGTACCGCCAATGCCTACACCGAAAGCGTCTCCAAAATCACCCATTGGAAGACCAACTTCAACTCCAATACCCAATTGATTTTTTCCAGTCTGTGCATTAGCAGCAAACGAAGCCACTACAATTGCAAAAGCTAAGAATACTTTTTTCATAAATGTTAGTTTTTAAAAATTCGGTCGCAAAGATATTAGCACCTGCAATAGTTCAAAGTTTTTATACATGAAAAAATCCCTTTTTTACACAAGCGGTAAACGCTTTTGCTCTTCGCCTAAGTAATGGTTACCTGTTTTTTGTGTTGAGCGTCGCAAACCGCAAACCCATCTGTTTTACAGGCCGCACATTGTTTATCTTCCGTAAAAATTCAGCTTGTTGCGGCCTAAAAAATTTATTCGTTACCTGGTGCCTTCGTCGCTTTTTGGTACGCAGCGCACCAAAAAGATTGTGAACGTAAATCCCACGGTGGAAACCTGCAGGCAGGACGCAACAAAAAGCATCATCACGGTTTACGATTACAACGAACAGGAGCTGCTGAAAGAAAAACTGGCCTCTGCAGAAGATGCGTTTCCTTACCTGCACAACAACCGCATTAGCTGGATTAACATTGATGGCATTTTAAAAGCCGATGTTGAAAAACTATCGGCGCATTTTGGTATTCATGCACTGATTACAGAGGACATACTCAGCATGAACCAGCGTCCGAAAATGGACGAAGTGGAAGGCATTTTTTACTGCCTGCTGAATATGCTTTATTACAGCCACGAGCATGATGCCGTGGAAACGGAACAGGTTTCCATTGTGCTCGGAAGAAACTTCGTTCTCACATTTCAGGAGGATCCCGAACGGGATGTTTTTAACCCCATTCGCGACAAGCTTCGGCTGGCCAATACCAAGTTGCGGCAACGGGGCGCCGATTATCTCTGCTACGCCATGCTTGATGTAATTGTTGACAATTATTTCGTGGTGATGGAAAGCCTTGGCGACCGTATTGAAGCCGTGGAAGAAGAAGTGATACGCAAAAGCAACACGGTATCGCTGGCCAAGGTTACACAACTGCGAAAAGAACTGATTATCCTGAAGCGAAACATTGCACCTGTACGGGACCTGGTGGCCAACATTATTCGCAGCGAAAGCGAACTATTAGACGACCGCACCACCAAATATTTTAAAGATGTGTACGATCACATTGTGCAAGCGTACGACCTCTGCGAAAACTACCGTGATGTGATGATCTCCATGCAGGACCTTTACATTAACAACGTAAACCTGCGCATGAACGAAGTAATGAAAGTAATTGCCATTGTTACCTGTTTGCTGGCGCCGGCTACCGTTATCGGCGGCATTTTCGGAATGAACTTCGACGTGATACCAACAGCACACAACGAATGGGGATTTTATACAGCAGTAGGTCTAATGTTGTTTATTCCAATTGTGATGCTGTTCATCTTCAAACGAAGAGGATGGTTTTAATCAACCCTGCACATTGTTGTACTTCCAAACCATTCTAACCTAACTTTGCACACTTAATTATTCATTCTTAATTATTACTTGTTTTATGCCTGGTTTTGAATTGTGGAGCGATGCAGAACGGAAAGAACTGATGGACGTTGTGGAAAGCGGTGTGCTCATGCGTTACGGCTTTGATGCGCAACGCAAAGGCCACTGGAAATCCAAAGAGTTAGAAGAAGCGATTTGCAAGCGTTTTGGCACTAGCCATGCGCAACTGGTTTCCAGCGGAACAGCCGCACTTACAACCGCCATGGCGGCGCTGGGTATTGGCGCCGGCCACGAAGTCATCATGCCTTCGTTTACGTTTGTGGCTTCGTTTGAAGCGGTGTTAAGCGTAGGCGCTATCCCGGTTTTGGTAGATGTGGACGATACCTTAACGTTAAAGCCCGAAGCCGTTCGTGCCGCCGTTACTTCAAAGACAAAATGCGTGATGCCGGTGCACATGTGTGGCAGCATGGCCGATATGGATGCCCTGCAAGCCATTTGCAAAGAACACAATCTTATTTTGCTGGAAGATGCCTGCCAAAGCATTGGCGGTACATATAAAGGGAAGAGTTTGGGCACCATTGGCCATGCCGGAACGTTCTCGTTTGATTATGTAAAAACAATGACCTGCGGCGAAGGCGGCGTAGTGATGACGAACGACGCAAGCGTATATGAAAAATGTGATCATTTTTCCGATCATGGTCACGACCACAAAGGCGTTGATCGCGGTGCTGATTTACATCCATTTCTCGGTTACAACTTTCGCATTTCTGAACTGCATGCGGCGGTAGGACTGGGACAAATCAAACGGCTGGATGAGTTTCTTTCCATACAAAAAAAGAACCATGCGGAATTAAAAAACAGGCTGTCGGAAATACCGCAAATTTCTTTCCGCCGCATCCCCGATCCTGAAGGTGACAGCGGTACGTTTCTTTGCTGGTTCTTACCCACTGAAGAAGCAACAAGAACCGTGATTGCCGAAATGAAAGCACAAGGTATTGCCGCCGGAAATTTCTATTGGTTTGATAACAACTGGCACTACATCCGCAAGTGGGATCACCTGAAAAACGCCACGGCGCTTTACCCCTTACATGCTGAGCAGAAAGAAGCCCTGAAAAAATTGTCGAACCAGGATTTCTCAGCATCCGATGCAGTGATGGGACGTTGCATTTGCACGTCCATTAGTTTGCTTTGGACGGAAGAACAACTAAAAGAAAAAGGCGAAAAAATGGTAGCGGCCATTCAAAAAGTACTGGCAGAAAACAGGTAGGCTTTTAGAACGAGTTATCATAAAAACAACAAGGCCATTCACCATTGCTGAATGGCCTTTGTATTTCCGGCCAGAACTTGGCCGCAGGGCCATTACTTTTGCCACCTAAATCACTTAACCATGAAACTGGTT
>DATKHJ010000475.1:0-12789 GCA_035510335.1 Flavisolibacter sp.
CGTACAAACTGGAAGAGCCCTTTCTGGTACTGGCTACGCAAAACCCCATTGAGCAGGAAGGAACCTACCCGCTGCCCGAAGCGCAGGTCGACCGCTTTTTGCTGAAAGTGGTGGTCACCTATCCTTCCATTAAAGAAGAACAACTGATTGTTCGGCAGAACGTGGAAGGCGCCACACCGCCGGCGATCAATCCAATTCTCTCCACGTTTGAAATTATGGAGGCCAGAAAACTGGTGCGCCAGATTTACATGGACGAACGGGTAGAGCAATACATTCTTGAACTCACCTTTGCCACCCGCGAGCCGGCAAAATATGGCCTGGATAGTTTAAAGCCGGTGATTGCCTACGGCGCTTCGCCGCGGGGCAGCATCAGCCTGGCGCTGGCATCAAAAGCGCAGGCGTTTTTAAACGGACGCGGTTATGTAATGCCCGATGATGTACGCAGCATTGCCCACAGCGTATTGCGCCACCGCATTGGCTTAACCTACGAAGCCGAAGCGGAAAACATTACCACGGAAAATGTAATTGACCAGATTTTGCAAAAGACGAATATGCCCTAAGAAGTGAGTGGTCAGTGGTGAGTTGTGAGATTGGGGCTCATTACTCACCATTCACTATTCACCATTCACGACCATGTTGACCATAAAAGAAATACTGAAAAAAGTACGGCAGCTTGAAATCAAAAGCAAGCAACTCACCAGCAACTTGTTTTCCGGTGAGTACCACAGTGCTTTCAAGGGCAAGGGCATGCACTTTAAAGAAGTAAGGGAGTATGCCGCAGGCGACGATATCCGGTTTATCGACTGGAACGTATCGGCACGCTTTGGTCACCCGTACAGCAAAGTGTTTGAAGAAGAACGGGAGCTAACGGTGATGCTGCTGGTAGATGTAAGTGCTTCGTCGCTTTTTGGAACTACCAATGCTTCAAAAAAAGACATCAGCACCGAAATAGCAGCGGTGATTACCTTCTCCGCCATTAACAACGGCGATAAAGTAGGGGTGATTTTTTACAGCGATAAAATTGAAAAATACATTCCTGCCAAAAAAGGGCGGGACCATGCACTGTTCATCATTCGTGAACTGTTGTCGGGTTCTTCCCTCAAAAAAGGAACAAAGCTGGGCACGGCGCTTCGCTATTTTTCTAACATCAACAAACACAAAAGCATTGCTTTTATCTTAAGCGATTTTATTGACATGAATTACGCCGACTCGCTACGGGTAGCGGCCGCAAGGCACGATATCGTTGGCGTAAAAGTTTTCGACAAAATGGATATGAAACTGCCGAATGTAGGCATGCTGTACATTGAAGACGCCGAAACCGGCGAGCAAAAATGGCTGGATACATCCAGCGCCTATGTACGCCATGAATACGAAAAAGAATTCTTTGCCCAAACCGATTATTGCAGCCGCACGTTCAAGCGCAGCGGGTCCGACCTGTTACACGTTCGCACCGACGAAGACTATGTAAAAGTGCTGCAGAAATTTTTTATCTCCCGCAACAAACGATGAAGAAGCCCCCTCAATCCCCCAAGGGGGAATTAGCTAATTACAAGGCCAGCTTGTTGAAGTGCCTGCAAAAGATGCGGACTCTTTGCAAAGCGAGGTGCGGAGCGACGCTTCTGCCCATCCCCCTTTGGGGAGCGGGGGGGCTGTTTCTCTTGCTTCTTCTCTTTCCTTTTTTTCTTTCAGCACAGGAAGTACGGTTTTCGTTTGAGAAGAAAAATATTCTACTTGGCGAACCACTGAAGATGACGATTGATGCCGTGATTGGCGCGGGACAAAACAGCGATCTTTTCTCCATTGATACGCTGCCGCATTTTGAAGTGCTGGACCAGGGAAAGATTGACACCAGCATGCAGGGCGGCAACCTGCGCTTACAACAAATGGTAACCATTACCAGCTGGGATAGCGGAAGCTGGCAACTGCCGGCCGTTATTCGCAACGGGCGGGCCGAACAACCGATAACCATTGAAGTAAGTTATACCTCGCCCTGGGACCCGAAGCAGCCCTACCACGACATTAAAGGCATTACGCCGGTGCAGGCGCCTGACCGCTCTACCTGGTGGTGGTACGTCATTGGACTGGCTGTGTTAATTGCACTTTTTCTTCTTTTCTTCCCCGAAGGAAAAAAAGACAAAGGCGTGGTGCAGCTTGATAGCAAAGCCTACAACAAAGCAGTGCAGGCCTTGCAAAAATTACAGAAGGAAAGGAACGCCGCTGCCGATCCGAAAGGGTATTATACAGAGCTGATCAACATCTTTCGCACCTATCTCAAAAATGGGAAAGGCATACAGTCGTTTTCCAGAACAACCGACGATTTAAGCATTCAGCTGCATGCGTTAAAAATGCCGCAGGCAGATTACAACCAGCTGGTGCAAACGCTTCGGCTGAGCGATTTGGTGAAATTTGCACAATACAAGCCCGAAGGGCAAATCAACAACGACTCATTTAACACCATTAAAGAAAGCATCAACACGATAGAGGGACGCCATGCTGTATGATTATTTTCAAAATATCGAGTTTGCCAATGTGTGGGTGCTGCCCTTGCTCATTATTCTGCCCATTATCGTATGGCTACGCTACACCACGTTTGGCAAGCTGAAATCGACCTTCACGGTTTCCACTACATCGCATGTCAAGCATAGAACCATTCGCAATTATCTTATTCATGTACCCTTCTGGCTGCGCCTGCTGGCACTGGCCTGTTTAATGGTGGCACTGGCCCGCCCGCAAATACGCAATGTGCAAAACCGCAACAAAGGAGAGGGCATCGACATTGTGCTTTGCCTTGATGTAAGCGGTAG
Organism: Flavisolibacter sp.; assembly: GCA_035510335.1. Taxonomy (GTDB): domain Bacteria; phylum Bacteroidota; class Bacteroidia; order Chitinophagales; family Chitinophagaceae; genus Flavisolibacter. The sequence goes on from DATKHJ010000475.1 coordinate 2,805, forward strand.
TATGCTGTCGGAAGACTTTAAACCCAACCGGCTGGAAGTAGCAAAAGAAGTGGCTTCTGATTTTGTAAAAAGCCGCCCGGTTGACCGTATTGCACTGATTATTTTTTCAGGGGAGAGTTATACGCTGTCGCCACTAACAACCAACCACGATGTAATTCTGCAACAGATAAAAAGCCTGCGCAGCGGTATGCTGGCGCATGGAACGCTCATTGGTGAAGGCCTGGCGAAATCGGTGGAACGATTGTCGTCTGTTGGTTCAAAAAGCAAGGTGGTAATTTTAATGACGGACGGAAAAGAAGAAGCGCCTTCTACCCGCATTATTGACCCGTTAACAGCTTTGCAGATTGCCAAAGTAAAAGGCGTGAAAGTGTACACCGTGGGCATGGCCGGCACGCCGGATGAACAGATTGGCCAGGCCAATGTTACATTTAGTTCCAATCTTGATGATGCCTTGCTGCAACGCATTGCACGGGAAACCGGCGGCGCTTATTTCAGGGCAAGAGACAAGGAAGGACTTCAGATTGTTTACTCGCAAATCGACAAGCTGGAGAAATCGGCCTTTGAACGCATTACCAAAACAAGAGTGGAAGAACAATATTTCTATTTGCTGCTGGCGGCACTTGTCTTTCTTCTTTTGGAAGTAGTTTTGCGCTACACTTATTTACGAACATTTCCATAATGAGTAATGAGTGATCAGTAATGAGTGGGTCGTTTAGATAAGACGTTTCTTCACGCTCCGGCAGATATTCCATTTCTTCAAGAAATGGAATATCTCAGCAGAAGTTTGCTTTAGCAAGAACTCATTACTCATCATTCATCACTCATTACTCATCACTCATCATCTTCATCATTATGACGGGCACCGTTTACAAATCAACAGGCAGTTGGTACAGCGTGAAAGAGCACAGCAGCGGACGGTTTTACAATGCCCGCATCAAAGGCGTGTTTAAGATAGACGAGATTACTTCCACCAACCCCATTGCCGTTGGTGATGTAGTGGATTTTGACAACGAAAACGAAGGCGAAGGCTCGGTCATCATCACCAAAATTCATGACCGCCGCAACTATATCAACCGCCAGTCGCCGCGGGCCAAACACCAGCATCATATTGTTGCTTCCAATCTCGATCAGTCGCTGCTGCTGGCAACCATAAAAGATCCACGCACATCACAAGGTTTTATCGACCGTTTTTTGGTGGCTTGCGAAATGTACCATGTGCCGTCCATCATAGTCTTCAACAAAACCGATGTGTATAAGGAAAAAGACTGGAAAGAATATGAGCGGATGAAAACCTTGTACGAAGCCGTCGGCTACCAGGTTTTTCCTATCAGCATCAAAGAAGGAAAAGGCATTGAAGAAGTAAGAGCAATGCTGAAAGAAAAAGTAACACTCATTAGCGGACACAGCGGTGTGGGGAAATCTTCTTTTATCAATGTCATTATGCCCGGTAGTAAAATTAAAACGCAGGATGTAAGCGGCTGGAGTGGCAAAGGGCAACACACCACTACATTTGCCGAGATGTATGACCTGCCTTTTAGCGGACAAATCATTGACACACCGGGCATGAGGGAGTTTGGGTTGGTTGATGTGGAGAAAGAGGAGCTCTCCGGTTATTTTCCTGAAATGCGACAACGCCTGAACGATTGCCAGTTCAACAACTGCCAGCACATTAACGAACCTGGCTGCGCCATTAAACAGGCTGTGATTGATGGCGAAATTGACGAAGACCGCTATGTGAGTTATTACAATATACTGGAATCGTTGAAGACAGAAAAATGGTAAACCCCCTGTCCCCCTAAAGGGGAGACGTAGGTGGTAACAACTTTTGATTGCGGTTCGTTTTTTGTTCAAAAACTAATTGAAAGAAAAAGAGAGCATTACTGCTCTATTATCTAAATGGATTTAAAAATGAAAAAGGGAATGATGAATCTACGTCTCCCCTTTAGGGGGACAGGGGGATGCTAATTCACGTACATCCGGATAATCCGCAAGACCGCCTAATTAAGCAAATCGTTGGTGTGCTGAAAGATGGCGGCATCATCGTTTATCCAACCGATACCATTTACGGTTTGGGTTGCGATATTACACAACACAAAGCCGTTGAACGCATCTGCCGCATTAAAGGCGTTGACCCGCAGAAGGCAAACCTGTCGTTTGTTTGTTACGATCTCAGCGATCTTAGCCAGTATGCAAAGCAACTCGACACATCGGTGTATCGCACATTAAAACAATACCTTCCCGGGCCTTACACGTTTATTTTGGAAGCCAGCAGGCAAGTGCCAAAAATTCTGAAAACAAAAAAAGATACGGTGGGTATTCGGGTGCCCGATAACAACATTGCAAGAGCCATTGTAAAAGAGTTGGGCAATCCTATTTTGAGTGCTTCACTTCCCGGCGAGTATGTGGAAGAATACACCGACCCCGACCTGATTCACGACAAGTTTGAAAAGCAGGTTGACATGGTGATTGACGGCGGCATTGGCGGCATCATTCCTTCTACCATCATCAGCTTTGTCAGCGGCGAAGCAGAAGTCATTCGCGAAGGCGCCGGGGAAGTGATCTAAACAGATAAACAAAGACATAAGATAAGAAAGCAGGATGCTACAACACGCTTTCAAGTGTTGTAATGAACGATCGAAACATGAGCCAACCCCAAACTCCAAACACAAAACACCAAACTGATTTTCGTGCACACGTTGCCGTCCTCTTAACCAATTTATTTTTTGCCGGTAATTACACGGTTGTTAAACTGATTTCGCCAAAGCCAATTGGTTCTCTCGCCATTAACCTCACCAGGGTGGCCATGAGCCTTTTGCTCTTTTGGATCGTGTGGCTGTTTGGAAAAACAGCACCGGGCATTCAGCGAAAAGATTGGGGACGCTTTGCACTTTGTGCATTAACGGGCATTGCGGTTAACCAGATGCTTTTTATCAAAGGACTTACACTAACATCAACGGTTCATGCTTCGCTGCTTTCGCTGGTTACGCCAATTGTGGTAACGCTGTTTGCACTTTGGGTACTGAAAGAACGCTTCACGCTTTACAAAGCCGCCGGGTTATCGCTTGGCATTGGCGGCGCTACGTTTCTTATTCTGCAAAGAGACAACAGCCACCAGGCAAATGATTTTTTGCTGGGCGATGTGCTGATTGTGCTGAACGCTATTTCGTATTCGCTTTATTTTATTTTGGTGAAGCCCCTGATGGAACGTTATTCGCCGCTGCATGTGATTCGCTGGGTGTTTACGCTGGGCTTTTTTATGATGCTGCCTTTTTGCTGGAACCAGACGTCTCAAATTCCCTGGCGGGAGATCAACTGGCTGCAAATAACAGCCTTGCTTTACATTGGCGTGGCAGGAACTTTCCTTGCCTACTACTTCAACATTTATGGCATTGGAAAACTGGGTGCATCGGTTACCGGCAGCTACATTTATACGCAGCCGGTGTTTGCGGTGGCTATTGCCATTCTTGCCCTGGGCGAAAGTGTAACCTGGCAAAAAGTGCTGGCCGCGGTGCTCATTTTTGCGGGTGTGTTTTTGGTGAATCAAAAGCCTGCCTCAAAGCGCCGCTAACGGGTTCTTGGGGTAATCGTAAAACAGAAACTTCTTTTCCGCTTTGTTGAAGTCTTTCCAGCTCTCTACATCGGCCTGCACGGCAAACAGGGCGCAGGTGGGCATGTCATCGGTTCTCACATCACACAGGCTGTTGGCAAATTCGGTGATGCCGGGATTGTGCGAGAAAACAACCACGGTGTCTTCTTTGTCTTTTAGCGATGCAATCACTTCTTCAAACTGCAAAGGCGCTGCACCGTACAATGTTTTTTCTACCTGTATGTCCTCCCGTTTTACATCAAATTCCTCGGCAAAAAAGCGGGCCGTACGAAAAGCCCGCCTGGCAGGTGAAGAAAGAAACAGGTCTATTTTCAGCCCTTTCTTTTTTAACCGCTTTGCCATTTCGGGTGCGTCTTTTCGGCCGCGATCATTTAAGGGACGTTCAATATCGCTTTGGCCGATGTGGCTCCAATCGCTTTTTGCATGCCGAACGAGAATGAGTGTTTTCATGCCTTAAAGATAGAGAAGGGAGGTCGGAAGGCAGAAGTAGGATGTAAGAAGTCGGAAGGTTAACTAAGCCCGAAGTTCTCTTCTTACATCCTACTTCTTACTTCCGTTTTCTCGCTTCCGCTTCTTTCGCTGCCAGCAAATAAATAAGCGATGCCGTACCATCCATGGTTGGCTCGTTGGTGCTGTAATCTCCGTAGTCATCGTGGTAAACAGCGAGGTTGCTTTGAAAGGCGGCGTATTCATCGGGCTCATAAAGTTTAATGCCAATGAGGTTGTTGTAAATGCTGCCATACACGGGGCCGTCAACCAGTCCGCCATCGATGGGGTGTTTGCCAATGTGTGTGAACGCCGAATGCGGATCAACCGGCGTATCGCCCCAGGAAGGCAAGCCATACACCATAGAGGTGCCCCAAGGATTGAGCCCGAAAAGCCAGTCGAAATTCGCTTGCTCCAGTTCTTCAAACTGTCTGTCGCCGGTTAACTCCTTGTACCAATAACATTGAATGGCAAAGGATGTTGTAAGATTATTGCTGCACCAAATGAAAGGAACGCCGCGGTAAAAGGCGTTGGATTTTGCTTTGTTCCAGACACGTTGAATGCCTTCTTTGTAATAACCAACAATGGTGTCTCTTCGTTTGTCTTTTAGTTGTTTGGCTAGTTCGTAATGCCCGAGATTGATGAAGGGATACCATTGGTAATGATTGGCTGTATCGTCGCCAAGCCAGGGAGTAATTGTTTCTAATCTTGCGTACTTAAAAGATGAATCAACTGCTTCTTTGATCAGGCTACCTGTTTTAATCCCTAATCGTGATTCGATTTCTTTTGCGGAAGAAGCTGAGGATGCATAAGCCAATTCAACATCATCAGTCCAATTTGATTCTGCATAGATATAAGGAGCTTTTACGGAAGCAGTTTGCATAACGCCCAATCTTTTGTAAGCGAAACCTTGTGCTGTTGCGGCACTTTTAATCAGTGTGCTTGAATACTCATTATCTGTATTCATGAATAGTTGTCCTCCCAATGCAAACGCACTGGCAAACTTCGCTGCCGTAGAAGAAGTTCCCGTTGTATTGTTCATGAACTTTCCCCGCTGCTGCGGCTCGCCACTTACAAAATACACCGGCCGCTGGTGGCCTCTTCCATACTGGCTATCCAGCTTTGGCATACGCATCGAAATATGATCCCTGTCGTCGGCGATCTGGTTGAACATCACGTCCGGCGAAGGATGCATTTTCAGCAGCCAGTCCAACCCCCATTTGGCTTCATCCAGCACATCGGCGGTGCCGTTCTTGCCATCTAAACCATTTGCCAGTTTTTCATCGCCAAATACTTTCGGGAAGTCGCGGTAAGCCATCAACAAATGATAGGTGGCATTAGCGGAGGTAGTAGAGTATTGCAGGTAATCACTGGCATCGTGCCAGCCGCCAACAACATCCATGTATGTGCTGTCTTTAATGCCAGCTTTTTCGCCGTACAACACATAGCCGTCCTGCGTGTGGCAACTGTCTTTTAAAAACGGGTTAAAGCCGGTGCGTTGCTGGCGCATGTAGCGCAAGCAAAAATCAGCAGCGCCTTTGTACACATCTTCGCCAATGCGAAATGCGGGTGATTCGGTATTGCCTGCTTTCAATTTGTACTTACCTGGTTTGACAAACGAAGAAAAATTCAGCCGGTAGGTTTGCGCAAACGGACCGTATTCACCAAAGGCTTTTCCGGCATTGCCGGTAAACACAACTTTGTTTGATGAAACATCTACTAACTGGAAATTCTTCACTGCGATGTTTTCTTGGGAACACCACACGGCCACTTTTGGGCTGCCGGGTTTATAGCCAAGCTGGTTAATACGAATCCATGCAGTTGCTTCTTCTTTCTGTAAAAAGCCAACTAATAAAAAAACTGACAGAACAAACAGGGAGAGGGGCAGCCATCGTTTCATGGCTGAAAATTAGGCCTTTCCTTTTTCCAATTGTTTATTGCCTGTTGAAGATAGCGTTGGGTTTCTGCTCCAGATAATCGACATATTCCTTAGAGCCAAGGCGGAAATACACGGGCAACGTAGTGAGCTTTTGTAGCTGCACTTCTTTTTTGCAAAAGAAAGAAAGCTGCTTATTGTAGAAATTTTGCGGCAAAATCTTTAACGAAACCGGCCGCTGCAAACTATCGCTCTGCAATGGCAAACGCTGTTGGGATGCGGCTTTACGGGAAACCAGCAAACAAGCGATGAAGAAAACAAAAGCGATCCTGCCCATGGATTAGGATTTGCTGTAAATTTACGGCTTGATTTTTGTGAAACCGGCAACCTTTTTCAAAACGAGAAGCTTGTCATAGAGGAGAACCCCATATGAGCCTAAGCCAGAATTTACAACAGAAGCTTTTACAGAAGCTGTCGCCGCAGCAGATTCAGTTAATGAAGCTGTTGCAGGTGCCCACCGCTAACCTGGAAGAACGCATTAAAGAAGAACTGGAAGAAAACCCTGCCCTTGAAGTAACCGACGAAGACGGCGCCGATAACTACGAGGAAAAAGATGAATTTGCCGACAACACGCCGGCCGAAGAAGAATACGACAGCGAGGAAAGAGACCAGGAAGACCTGTACGAAAACATTGACATTGCCGATTATGTGCAGGATGGCGACGACGATATAGCCGACTACAAACTCCGCGACGAAAACTACGGCGACCAGGAAGAAAAAACCACCATGCCTTACAAAACCGAAACTTCGTTTTACGAAGTGCTGGAAGGGCAGTTGGGCATGCTGAACCTGGATGAACGCCAGTACAAAATAGCCGAACAGATTATTGGAAGCATTGACGAAGACGGTTACCTGCGCCGCGAAACATCGGCCATTGTAGATGACCTGGCCTTCCGGCAGAACGTTGACACAACAGAGCAGGAAGTGGAAGCGCTGATCAGCCGCATTCAGCATTTTGATCCGCCGGGTGTGTGTGCCCGAAACCTGCAGGAGTGTTTGCTGCTGCAACTGGAACGGCAGAAAATCGATGGCAAAGATGTAGACGTTGCCATGCAGGCACTCACCAAATACTTTGACGAGTTTACCAAAAAGCATTACGAAAAAATACAGCGTGGACTAAACCTCACCGACGATGAACTGAAGGATGTGATGGTGCAGATTACCAAGCTCAATCCAAAGCCGGGTGGAAACGTTGGTGAGATTAACAAGGCCGAAAGTTATATCGTTCCCGACTTTTTCATTTACAACAATGCAAGCAAGCTGGAACTAACGCTGAACTCGAAAAACGCCCCGGAACTGCGCATCTCCGAAGGCTACCGCGATATGCTGAAAGAGTATGACCGCGGTGCAAAAAAAGACCGCCGGCAGAAAGAGGCGGTGCTTTTCATCAAGCAAAAAATTGACGCCGCCAAATGGTTTATTGATGCCATCAAACAACGCCAGCACACCTTGCTGAGTACCATGACGGCCATTATGAATCACCAGTACGATTTCTTTTTAACCGGCGATGAAACCACGCTGCGGCCCATGATCTTAAAAGACATTGCAGAGAAAACAGGGTTGGATATTTCCACTGTCAGCCGCGTGGCCAATTCAAAATTTGTGCAAACGGAATTTGGCACCTATCGCCTAAAATTCTTCTTTAGTGAATCGCTGACAACCGACAGCGGCGAAGAGGTATCTACCCGCGAGGTGAAGAAAATCCTGAGCGATTTAATTGAAGCCGAACACAAGAAAAAGCCGCTGAGCGATGAACGCCTCACCGAGCTGTTGCAGGAAAAAGGCTACAACATTGCCCGCCGCACCGTAGCCAAATACCGTGAGCAGTTGAATATCCCGGTGGCAAGGTTGCGGAAGGAATTGTGATCGTGAATGGTGAGTGGTCAATGGTGAAAAGGCTCCTTAGCAGGTAGTTCATTTTAATTAGGAGATGTAATGGTTCGATGTCTCAAAATGTCATTGCGAATGATTGCGTCGAAAATTCACCATTGACCATTCACCATTCACGACTAAGTTTGCCGCATGAATACAGAACAGGCTGTTGAAACAGACTTTCACTTCCACCCGGCGGTTCGCACGGCAGCCAAAGTCATCTCCTATATTTTTCACCCGCTTTTTGTGCCTGTTTATTTTGGGTGGTTCCTCATTTATGGGCTGCGCCTTTTCCCCGGGCTGGACGAGTTTCAGAAGAGCCTGCGAATGATCCAGTTTGGAATTATTTACACCTTGTTTCCATTGGCGATAGTGTTGCTGGCCAAAGCACTGGGCTTTATTCAAAGCATTTATTTGCGAACGCAGAAGGACCGCATCATTCCCTACATCGCCACCATGATCTTTTATTTCTGGATGTGGTATGTTTCAAGAAACCTGGGTTTCTTTCCCAAAGAATCGGTTTCGTTCAGCCTGGCGGCCTTCCTGGCTATTTGTTTTGGTGCCTTCGTCAACAGTTTTTTTAAGGTGAGCATGCATGCGCTTTCCATGGGTGTTATCATTGCCTGGTTCTTTATTTATTCCATGAACAGCAGCGTTAACTTAGGACCTTATCTATCCATTGCTTTGTTAATCTCCGGTCTTGTTTGTACGGCACGGCTTGTTAACGCGGATCATCGTCCGTTTGAAGTATATGCGGGTTTAGCTCTCGGTGCGTTTGCGCAGGTAATTGCGTGGATCTTCATCTAGTAGTAAAATTCAAAAGCAGGTTCAGAACTTTCGTACACAAATCTTGGCTCCTGGCTTTTAAAATCTTCTGATCTTAAAAAACAAAAGCCCAACCATAGGGTACGGCGGGCTTTGTTCATCCATCCTTGTTTGCGTCCAAATCAAGCGTTCAATATCCTGGATGCATTGAGGTATTTCTGTGTAGGATGGTAGATAAATAAACAGGTTCCGTTTTTCAAGGTGTTAATGATGGCTTTGCTTTCTGCCTGTGGCACTGCCGGGCAACCAAAGCTGCGGCCCATGTAATCGGCACCGGAACGGTTAGGTCCAATGTATTCTGCACCGTGCATCACAATGGCTCTTTCCATCGCTTTATCGTTAAAGCCTTGTTCAAGACCATCTAAGCGAAGCGATAAACCATGTTTGCCAGTATATGTCTGTTTTGTTAAGTAAAAGCCGAGACTGCTTTGCAGTGATTCAGGTGTATTGGAGAAACGCTCAGCATAATTCAGTCCTGAATTTTTACCATGCGCCACATACGTATTGTAAACCACGCGGTAGTTGCGGGTATCAATTACATACAATCGCTTTTTGCTGGAAGACTGGCTGAAATCGGCAATGGCAACAAGGTCTTCATTTTCCAAAACGCCACGTTCTACTAGTTCCTGGTGGCCTTTATAAGCCAGTTGCATGACTTCTCTTGACAGACCAAGGTTATCAAGCTGAAGACTGTCGTAGAGCATGTTTGAAACAGCCTCTACGCTTACATTGTTTTCTGCTGAAGTGGTTGTTGCAGGTGCAGCGGCGACAGCGTTGTTTGCGGCTTTGTTACTTTTTGCTTTGAAGGAGGTAAAGGCAAAAAAGATGGTAAGCAGGCATACAAAGGATGTTGGCAAAAAAATCTTTTTCACGAATCTGGTGTTTTTCGAGGTTATTGGTAAACGCTGCGGGTGTAAAAATATTATGCACGATCACGAATCACAAACATTCCCCTCAATATTTTCTGCAGCAGGACAAATTTACGCAGAAACGCTTGCCTGGCGCGGTTTTGTACGTTAAAGTATTGTAGTTATTCTACGGCTTTATCTCACGTTTTTTTACAATAAATTCAGAAGAATATATACGTAACAGAAGAATAAAAAGGGCAATTAAAATAGGCCCGAAGATGAGCCCGATAAAACCAAAAAGCTGTACACCAATGACCACACCAAATATTGTAATGAGTGGGTGAATGTCGCCCAATTGTTTGTTCACTAACAACCGGAAAACATTATCGATTAAGCCAATTACACCAAAGC
>DATKHJ010000476.1:0-10703 GCA_035510335.1 Flavisolibacter sp.
CCTGTATCAGGTCAACGCCGTGGTCCACTCTTTCCTTGGCGTATTCCACAATCAGGATGGCGTTTTTAGCGGCCAATCCAATGAGGGTAATCAAACCAATTTGCGCATAAATATTATTGGTAAGACTGGGAATAAACGTCAACGTCAGGATCGATCCCAACGCACCAATGGGCACGGCAAAAAGAACAGAGAACGGAATCGACCAGCTCTCGTACAATGCAGCCAGGAACAGGAATACAAACACAAGCGACAGGGCAAAAATGTAAATAGAACTGTCACCCGCTTTGATTTCTTCTCTGCTCATGCCCGAAAACTCGTAGCCATAGCCGGCCGGAAGTGTTTCCGCTGCTACTTCCTTCAGTGCTTCAATGGCTTGGCCGCTGCTGTAACCGGGTTTGGCTGCCCCATTGATTTCAATGGAACGGTAAATATTGTAATGCGAAATCAACGCAGGGCTTTCAATTAAAGTTGTTGTGACCAGCGAACCCAAAGGCACCATGCCGCCACTGCCATTTTTCACGTAGTACTTATTTAGTTCCGAGAGCGACGAACGGTAGCTGCTATCAGCTTGTGCCACCACGCGGAAGTTTCTGCCGTAAAGATTGATATCGTTCACATAACTGCTGCCCAGCAGGGTTGATAGCGTTCCGTACACACTGGCCACATTCACATTCAACTGCTTTGCTTTTTCGCGGTCCACATCAATTTTATACGACGGTGTACGGGTGTTGAAGAACGTGTACGCCATGCCAATCTCTGGCCGTTGGTTCAGCGCAGCAACAAACTTCTGCGCCACTGCATCAAACTGTTTAATGTCATCGGCACTGGTGGTTTGCTGTAATTGGAAATTAAAACCGGACGACTGTCCTAATCCCGGAATCGCCGGTGGTGTAATGGCCAGGATGCGGGCTTCTTTTATGGATGAAGCAATGCCCTGGATTTTTGCCACCACAGCCTGCACATGGTGTTCTTTTCCTTCCCTTTCTTCCCATGGTTTCAGGTTGACAAACAGCGTACCCACGTTGGTTTTGTTGGAGAAGCTGATGATGTTTAAACCAGCCAATCCACCTACCACTCTTACTTCTGGAATCTGCTGAATTTTTCCCATCAGGTCTTGCAGCATGGCAATGCTGCGGGTGGTTGATGTGGCTTCCGGCATTTCGTAGGTAACAAACAGGCGGCCTTCATCTTCGGTGGGAATAAACGCTGTTGGTTTGTTTTTAAATAAGAATACAAGTCCAACAAACAACACGGCCATCATGACCAATACATACGGCGTTCTCCTGATCCAGCTACCAACGCCTTTGCTGTAGGATAACGTAAGGTTATTGAACCGGCGGTTAAAGCCGGCAAAGAATTTTTCGAGCCAGTTTTTCTTGGCGCCTTCTTCTTTGGACGGACGCAGCATAATACTACACAAGGCAGGCGTTAACGACAAGGCAACAAAGGCAGAGATAAGTACCGATACGGCAATGGTAATGGCAAACTGCTGGTACAGTCGGCCGACAATACCGGGAATAAACCCAACCGGTACAAACACCGCGGCAAGAATCAACGCAATGGCAATTACCGGCCCCGAAATATCCTTCATGGCCGCACGGGTGGCTTCCTTCGGTGACATTTTGTTGTGATCAATATAATGCTGCACCGCTTCCACCACCACAATGGCATCATCTACCACAATACCAATAGCTAACACAAAGGCAAAAAGCGTTAAGGTGTTAATGGTAAAACCAAAGGGTATGAAGAAGATGAACGTTCCAATCAGCGACACCGGGATGGCCAGCAACGGAATTAACGTAGTACGCCAGTTCTGCAGAAACAGGAACACCACCAACACCACCAGCACAAGGGCTTCCAGTAAGGTATGCACCACTTCATTGATGGAAGTTTTTACGACACTCACCGTTTCCAATGGTACCAGGTAATCAATATCGCTGGGAAAGGTCTTGCGGGCTTCTTCCAACGCTTTTGTTAATGCATCGTAGGTGTCCAAAGCGTTGGCACCCGGCGCCTGGTAAACCAGCAGGAAACTGGCCGGCTTTCCGTTTACATACGCGTTGCTGTTGTAATCAAATACACCCAACTCCACACGGGCCACGTCTTTCAGGTAAACCAATCCACCTGTTGCCGATGAATTGCGAACGATGATATTCTCAAACTGTTCTTTAGTATTAATACGGCTGTTGGTAAGTACACTGTATTCAAAACTCTGCACCATCGGCTGCGGATTCCCGCCCACCGTTCCCGCCGCTACCTGCAGGTTTTGTTCCGTAAGCGAAGCGGTAATTTCTGCAGGTGTTAATCCAAGCGCTGCGAGCTTCTCGGGGTTCAGCCAGATGCGCATGCTAAAATCCGCCGCACGGGTCACAATATCTCCCACACCCGGCACACGCTGCAGGGCATCCTTCATGTAAATGTTGGTGAAGTTGCCAATGAACTTTGCATCGTGGGTGCCATTGGGAGAATAAAACGCCAGCGCCATCATAATGCTTGGGTTCCGCTTGCGCACCACTAGTCCTAAACGTTTTACAGCATCCGGTAAGGCAGGTTGCGCCACACTCACACGGTTCTGCACATCAAGCGTAGCAATGTTAATGTCAGTGCCCACTTCAAACGTTGCGGTGATTGAACTCTGTCCACTACCGGTACTGTTACTGCTGATGTAGGACATGCCCGGTGAACCGTTCACCTGCGTTTCAATGGCTGTGGTGGTTGTCTGCTCAACGGTTTCCGCATCGGCTCCGGTAAAATTACCGGAGATGGAAACCGTGGGCGGTGTAATGTCGGGATATTGCGCTACCGGCAGGGTAACCATGGCAATGATTCCCACCAGCACAATCACAATCGAAATCACGATGGCTGTAACCGGACGTTTGATAAAAGTTTCTGCTATCATGGAAGCGAGTAATAATAAATAATGAGTAATCAGTAATGAGTGAGCTCACTACCTACTTCTTTTGCGGTGCGGCCGGTTGCGTAGTGGTAATAACACTGCCCTGGCGAAGATTTTGCACGCCTTCAATTACAATCTTGTCACCGGGTTTCAAGCCGCTTTTAATGATGATGTTGGCGCCAAGTTGCTGGCCAAGTTCTACACGTTGCTGTGCCACTTTGTTGCTGTCGCCTACTACATAAGCAAAGTATTCGCCCAGTTGTTCGGTTACTGCCTTAAACGGAATGACGATGGATTGCGTTGCCCTGTTGTTGGCCACCCGCACGGTAGCGTTCATCCCCGCTTTCAGCATGCCTTCGCGGTTCGGAAAAACAAGCCTTGCTTTGATGGTTCCCGTTTGTGGGTCAACTGCTCGATCGATCAATGAAATCTTGCCCGGGTAAGGATAACGGTCGCTGCCAAAAGCCAGCGTAAACGTTGAATCGGCGATACTGCTTTTTTCCTTCGACAACTGGTGAAAGCGAAAGATTTCTTTCTGGTCAACATTAACATCAACTGCAATGGGATCGTCGGTGGATACGGTGTTCAACACGGTTTGACCGGCAACGACCGCCGTACCTGTTTTCACCTGCGAAATACCAATGGTTCCGCTGAATGGCGAACGGATAACGGCAAAGCCAACATTGGCCTTTACGGCAGAAACGTTTGCCCGGGCAGCTGCCACCTGCTTTCTCGCGGCTTCCAATGCTGCATCTGCATAATCAACCTGCTGCTTGGCAACGGCATCGTGCTTGTCCAGCTCGTGGTAACGGTCGGCATCTTTTTGTGCACGTTGCAATGCTGCTTCCTGCACCTGCAAATTGGCAACTGCCTGCTGAAGGTTGGCACTGTACACCTGCTGATCAATGCTGTATAATCGTTGTCCCTTTGCAACTTTATCGCCGTCGCGGAAGTATACACCGGTTACATAACCGTTTACCTGCGCAGTTAATTTCACTTCATTCAGGGCAACTACTGTAGCGGGGTATTCATCGTGATACACGGCTTGCGTATCTTTCACCGTTGCCACGGATACAAAAACCGGTGGCGGTGCAGGCGGCGCCTGTGCTGTTTTGTTATCGTCGCAGGCAATGAAAAGTATCGCTAAGAAAGCAGTGGAAAGAACCGAAAATTGATACGTTGGTTTCATGTTTTGTATTATCGTAATTGCAATGAAATATTGTTAGTGGCGAATGGTACCCAGTGCCCGTTCTGCGTCAACCTTGCTGGCCAGCACCTGGTTGAGCGCATTGAAATAATTGATTTGCGCTGTGCGCAGATCGGTCTCGGAAGTGATGACTTCGAGATAGGTTTTTATACCGGCTTTGTATTGCAGTTGAATTACATCGTACACCTCCTGCGCAAGGGCCACATTTTCTTTGGATGAACGATACACGGCCAACGCACTTTTGTAATTCCCCAATGCGTTTGCAAACTGGCTGTTGATGGCATTTTCAAGGCTGATAAGTTCAAGATCAATGCGTGACAACTGCAGTTGTGCAGCTTTTACATTAGCCTTGCGCCGTCCGCCCTGGAAGATGGGAATGCCTGCCGTTAAACCAATAAAAGAATTGGGATAATTAGCGCTGTATAACTTTCCAAAACTGTTTTCAAGATAATTCAGGTTGTAAGTGGCGTTGGCTGAAATGGTTGGCAGAAATGCGTTCCGCTGGTAGATCAGGTTTGCCTCTTGCAGGCGGCGCTGTGTTGCCAGTTGACTGTACTCTACCCTTCTTGAAAAATCAGGCCGTTGCAAGGTGTCAAATATCACTTCACGCTCCATGCGCAGGCTATCGTAGGCAACCGTTAATTGCGCAGCGGTGGGATAACCCATCAGGTTCTTCAGGTATTCAACTTTCGCTACCAACGCTGCTTCGTTTGCCTGCTTTGTTGCCGTTGTATTGTTGAGGGCAATCTGCGCTCTTTTATAATCCGTTTTATCAGTAACGCCGGCCTGGTAGCGGTAATAGGCTTCGTTCAGGCTGCGCTGAAGCCGCAGAATGTTTTCGGTGGCTACTTTAATTTGTTGCTGGGTCGCCAGCACATCGTAGAACGCTTTACTAACGGCTGCCGTCACGTCAATTTTTTGCCCCTCGGTATTTTGTCTGGCCAATAATCGCACATCGCCTTGTGTTCGGTTAGCCAGCAAAACATCGCGATTAAAGATGGCCTGGTTCAATGTAAACTGTGCGGTTGAAGTATTGGCCACACCAACAGGAACAGCAGTGCCATTAAAAAAAGTTGTCTGCCGCTGAAAATTATGCTGCAACGTATAAGCGGCACCAATTTGCGGGTACCAGTCGGCCAGGCGACCGCGAATGTTGGTTTCAGTAATCTTCTCGTCCAGCGCAGCCTGGCCAATGGCGGGTTGATGCTTCAGGGCATACTGAATGCATTGCTCCAGCGTGGCAACCTGCAGAAGCGAATCGGTTTGGCTTTGCGCCTGCACAAACTGAAAGGCAGGGCAAAACAATAGCAGTGAGAAAATCTTTTTCATCATCAGGGAGTTCATGAATTGTGCAGCAAGCAAGCGTTGGCCGATCTCGATAAGAGGGTATGCGGTTATCGAAGAAGGTGTTGCAAAGTAAAAGCAAAAATGAATAATTATTCAGTTATTTTTGCAACAATGCGTACAAAAGACGATGCAAAGGTTGCTGCCATCTACAATGCAACGCTGACGCTGGTTAAAGAGAGAGGTCTTGCCGGCGTTACCATGGGTGACATTTCGAAAGCAGCCTCCATTGCTACCGGCACCCTGTATATTTATTTTAAGAACAAGGAAGAGTTAATTAAGGAGTTGTTCTGGGAGTGCCGTGACCAGTCGGCAAAGAAATATTTTGAAGCTCTGGAG
Organism: Flavisolibacter sp.; assembly: GCA_035510335.1. Taxonomy (GTDB): domain Bacteria; phylum Bacteroidota; class Bacteroidia; order Chitinophagales; family Chitinophagaceae; genus Flavisolibacter. The sequence continues at coordinate 5,787 of DATKHJ010000476.1, forward strand.
CCAGAGGCATCTTTCGAAGAAAGGCTGCGACTGATTTTTCAAAACATTGCGCATTTCAAAATGATACGGTTTGAAGTATCGGCCTTTTTGGAACAAACCTATCACTCCCCTTTTGTTTGTCTCACCGATTTAAAAAAGAAACAAACTGCTTTGAAGCCACTGTTTGATTTATTGGACGAAGGCATTGCTTCCAAAAAGCTGAAAGATGTTGATACCGATACGCTGATCTCTTTTTTGTTTGGCACCATTAACGAAATGGTAAAGCGGGCTCATTTTTCTGGTAAGAAATTAACCAAGGAAAAAGTTCAGCAGGTTTATATGCTTTTTTGGGATGGCATCAGGATGCGATGATGGCTCACCTTTTACTTTGAAAAAACAATAATTCTGTCCGCTTATTACTTTCATGCTGCGCTGTAGCGCCTTTCAACCTCTCTCTTTCCTTTTGTTCTGTCACCTTCTTAATCATCAGCGTAAGATTATTCACCGCCAGTTTCATTTCAGAGGTACTTGTGCCGCTGTGCGGAAAGCGCTGCCCCGTAATGCGATCATAAAATACAAGGTCGATGTAGGTTGCCTTGTAGCCGGGAACAAAAGCCAGTCCATCTTCCACGTCCAATTGAAATGAGCCTGCCTGCTTGATTACCCTGCGCTTGCTAAGCAAGGCAAAGCGGTAGCGTGAAGTGTCGCTGTACTGGTCAGGGGTTTCTTTCAATTCTTTTTGCGTAACAAACTTGTAGGGAAAGGGATAATGCTTTTGCATTTGTTCCTCAAGCCTGATGGTATTTTTTAAATCAATCAAGCCTTCGTTATCCAGTTGTGGAATGGCCACAACCAGTAAAACATTCTCCTTTGGATCAAAGTCCTGGGGCACACTGGCAGGATTCTCCGGTCCGGTTTTGATGGCTTTTAATGGAATAGTACAGGAGAAAGAGGATATGGTGATAATACAAAACAGAACAAGTTTTGAAATTGTATTTGTAAACATGATGAGTCAGTTTGTTGCCTGGTCTGCCGTACAGCAGAACAGGCTTTTTCCAATTGTGATACAATTAAAAGTCAAACTTTATACGTCCGCGAATGCCCCACTCGGCCACGTTCGGATGATCGAGGTAGTTGAATCGTTTTACCAAGTCGAGACGCAGCAATTTGAAGATGTTGCCGATACCCACGCTTCCTTCAATGTATGGCCCGTTGTTCAGTGTACAGGTTGTTGGCAGCCCGTTATTATTCACCGGGAATTTCAATACGTCGGCATGCTGGTTTGCAGGGTCATTCTCTTTGCTGATGCCGCCGTACAAAACCTTGGCAGAAATGATTTCCCGCAGGTTAAGTTTTTTCAGCAATGGCAGTCGATTGAAGATAAACCCATTGAAATGGTGATCAATGTTGATGCTTGCATATCGGTCGCTGACGAACTCCAGGAAGTTCATGAGGTTGTACGAACGTAACTGGTAGCTGTACGTTTGGTTGGCACGGTGAATGGTCAGTAAGGGATAAGGTAATGTTCCTTTGATATAGCCACCTTCCACTACCACATCGCTATAGCCAAATTGTGATAAGTAAACCCTTTTTTCAACCATCAGGTCAAACTTGTGATAATCGAATTGCCCGTTCCAAAAACCTTCCAGTCCGCGGGTGTACTGAAACGTAAAAATGGGATAGCGGTTAATGATGGGGGTACGGTATAATTTCCCCTGGTAAAACTGTTCGTTCGGCGCCCAGCGCAACTTCAGCGATACTTCCGACGTTGTCAGTTGCGGCACAAGCTCCTCTTTTGCTTCTACTTCTTTAATGTAGGTTAGGCTGCCCGCCGGTGATTGACGCCAGTTCTTCAATCCAATGGTGTATGAAAAACGATTGGCAAATTCTTTCACATATTCAAGGCGATAAATATCGTTGTACAACCATTTGTCGTTCTCGCCGCGTTTGAAAGAAAGAAGGAAATTGTCTTCCTGCACAAACTGCAATTCCTGCCCCGGAATTTTGGTTTCTCTTTGTGCACTTGCGCGGATATAATTCAGCGGGAATGAATACACCGACTTGTTGTTTAATGAATACGTGAAGCTGCCGAATCCTTTCCACCTTTCATCTTTAAATCCATAGGCTGCATAACCCTCCAGGTAGAAACGTTTGCTGAGTTTTGTGGTTGTTCTTCCCCCAAGGCGCAAACGAAAACCTTCTACCGGGTTCCAGCTGTAAAATGTACTGGCCGGACCCATTTCAAATTTGCCAAACGATTTATAACCGGCTACCAGCAAAGTGCCCCAATCCATCAGTCGTTTGAATGATTTCATGTTGCGCAGACTGTCCACATTGCGATAAGCTTTTGCTTCTGCCAATGTCAATGTATCGTGTCGTCTCGCCTGCCAGAAACCATCGTTGTAAGATAGGTTCTGTTGTGCCATTACCACTGACGGGCCTTCATAAAACGCTTCTTCTCTTGCCAGGTTGATTTTGTAATTTTTGTAAGACACAGAACGTTCACCAAAAAGCCCGTTGGCTTTGCCTTTGGTCAGTCCCAACTCCGTAATCATGTTGCTTTTGGCAAGATGGTAGCGGCCGTCCACTTCGTTCTTTTCAAACTCCTGCTTGATGCGCAAGTCCCGAACCCAGTTCAGGTTAATGTTCGGGCTTACGGTCATGTCGAGCTTTTGAACGGCGTAGGTAGTGTCCAGCGAAATGAGCATGGTGCCGCGAAACAAAAAGTCATTGGTGTTCCGGGGCGTGAAATACATGCGTACCATTTTTTTACCGGCATTGTCCGTCACGGTATCACGTATGAAGAACATGTAAAACGACGGCGCCATGTCAGCGATGGGACTCAGGAAAAGATTGGTAAAAACAGAAATGTTGTTGTCGTACACATTAATGTCTTCGTACAAACGTTTAAGGCCAGCACTAATGCCGGCGCTGTCAACAAACTCACCGAAGTTCACCCGCTTCTCCCCTTCTATAATGGATTTGTTTTTCTTTGGATCCTTCCGGTAGTAATTGGTGGTAATTTTTTCCTGCAGGTAAACCGGCGTTAAGGATTTGCCGGAAACTTTTGTCGTATCAATGTTTTCAAACAGAAAGCCGTAAGGCCGCACCAGTTTGTTTTTGGTGATCTTTTCCGATATGTGGCTGAGCGAAAGCTGTAGCTTATCGTATTGTTCGTACTCTACGAAATCATAACTCTCGGGACGGTTCTTTTCTTTTGCTGCGATCACTCGCCGGATCAGTTCAACGGCTGGATTGTCTTTGTTCGTGTACTTGATCTTTCCTTTGCTCTTAATGACAACCGCATTCAAATCTTTTGATGCATCCAGCAAAAGCGCAACTGCAATGGTTTGCTCTTTCCCAGTTTCAATGGCTACCGATTTTGTTTTGTAACCGATGTAAGAAACTTCTATTTGTTTTAGGGGAAGGGAAGTCCTGATTTCGAAGCGACCGAGTGAATCGGTTGTAACGCCTTTTGATCCTTTAAAATAAACACTGGCAGAGGCAATCGGCTCATGCGAGTCGGCATCGGTAACAATACCTCTCACCGTGGTTGTTTGTGCAAAACTGGCACTGCTTACAAGCAGTGTAAATAACAAAGCGGCTATTTGCATCACCTGCCTTGTCATCGTCTTCTTTGTCATTTGTTGTTTGTTTGGCGAACGGTTAGAAGAAAGTGGTCAGCTTTCTTTTGTTGTTGGTTGGTTTATTTCATAGGCGGCGGGGATTTTGTGTAGCTGTCCGTTCTGGTGTTGGTAAAAAAGGGGGAGAACGAAACTCCCCCTTAACCGTTGTACGTATTTTCCTAAGCGTACGTACGAAACCAAAACTAACAATTGAAAACGCTCTTCAATATCTCTCGTCTTATCGCAACAAATACTTCAATCCTACTTCCAATCCTGTTGTCATGTTGTTGGTAGCGGCTCTTCCTGCAGGATAGGAAGAATAGTTTTCATTTTCCGCGTTGGTAAAGTCGTAATCAAAGCGGGCATTGGTTGTTAAAAACAGGCTCTTATTTAATTTGAACTGCACACCGGCACCTATCACGCCACCGAATGTTGCATTTTCATAGGCGTCTTTGTTGTCGCTGACGATTTCGTTGCCATCTTTATCCGAAACTTTTGCCGATGTGAGCAAACTCAATTGCGGACCTACCTTGGCAATGAAGGAAACGGGCTTGCTGGCATCCGTATTAAATGTGTAGTAAACCGGGATTTTGATGTAGTTCAGCTTTTGGTTTACTTCTGTGCTGCCGGCTTCGTAGCGTTGGCCTTGCAGCGAGTAAATCACATCCAATCCAATACCGGATGTACCATTAAAGTTGTAACCGGCACCTACACCAAATGCTGCGTTGAAGTTTGCTTTCTTTTCCACGCTGCTGTTGTCTTTGTCACCGCTGTTTTGCAGAAAGCTGAATTGCGGCGTTGCTTTTACGTTCAGTGAAAATCCTTGTTGTGCGTTGGTGTTGCTGGCAAATGTGAGGGCTGCAAATCCAAATGCAGCAAATAAAATCTTTTTCATCTCCGTCAATTTTAATTTTTCTAATAATCCTTTTTTTCTAACGGTCTTTCGTTTATCCTGTGTCTTCAGGGAGGATCGGAACTGGCGTTTTCATTTGTTCTGGTACTTCGTTGTTAGCTGGTGCAAAGGTTGCTCTAATTAAAAGGGAAAAGAATGTATGAAATGCGGGATTTTATGTCTAAAACTCGCATTCTGTAAATTGCTTTTGTCAGCGTATTGTCATGAAAGGGCACTCCAGCAAGGAAAATGAATCATTGCTGCAAAAATGCAGGGTTGCCCGGGCGTCAAAATATGTTCAAAAGGAAGCTTCGTTAAATAGCGGTACGATAAACAGTTGGCGCCGTTGCTGTGTGTTTTTTGAAGAATTTACTAAACGCAAACTGGTCGCTGAAGTTTAGTTTGTCCGCCACTTCCGAC
>DATKHJ010000477.1:0-4281 GCA_035510335.1 Flavisolibacter sp.
ACCCTGGTAGGTGGTTACCTGCGTAGACAAAACTTCATCGGCTCTTGACTCAAAATCGGCTTTCAGCAGTTCAAAATAAGCGGAGTCTCCTTCCAGGTAGTAACGATCTTTCATTTCCCGCACCTGCACAAGGTAGTAGGCACCTTTCAACGGATCGATGGCCTGATACGATTCGCTTTTCCAATTGCTGTTCTCGGCTATTTGTTTGTCCATGGCTTCGTTGCGGGAAGGCGTGCCGGGCATCCTGATAGAAAACGCTTTTCCCTTCAGGCTGAACGTCTCCCATTCTTTCTTTTCCACGGTTGTTTTGCCGGGCACAAAAGAGGTAAAAAAGCGGCTGGCATCGGCCGATTGCAGGTTGTCTTTTTTCATGGCACCCATCATCAGAAAAAAAACCGTTTGGTCTTTGGCAAACACCTGCACCCGGTAACTGGCATCCTCCCCATCGGCCACCGCTTCTTTTCCTGTAATGCCCGCGGTTTGCACAACTTTTGACGCAATAGCCACCTTTTTCTTTGTGATGTTGTTGACCATGCCTTCCATCAAGGTATCAAGTTTTGCCTGGTCGATTTGCGCACCTGCTATACTTCCGGAAAAATAAAACGACATCGTGGTCATGTCGAAATATATTTTCAATTTCAGCACATCACCGTACATGTTTTGATCAGACGCCTTGCCGGGCATTTGCACCGTGTACGCTTTGTTATCACCTTCAATTGTTACCCAGCTTTGCTCACCCAGTTTGGCTGCATATTGAGCGGCATCGGTTTTAGCGGAAGAGAATACAGGTTCTACCTTGTACCCATCGTTCTGTAGCAACCTGATAACGCCGGAATCCCCCGGCAAATGGGCAGCGCCAACCGCGAAAAACATAGGCCGCACATGCGCAAGACTGTCCATGCGGTAAGCCATTTTAATGTTGCGGTTAATTAGAATAATATCTCTGTCCGTTGATGAAAACCCGCTGTTGCTGATTTCTTCCAGCTTGTTAAGGTCCTGCGCCAGGTACACCGCAATCATTTGCTCAATAGAAGTTTTAAAACTGTTTTCCGGCATAAGCACCGATTCGGGTTCCAGCGTGCCGCCAATTTCATCAGACAGATCTAACTGGTCTCTCACGTCTTCAATCCCACCCGTCCATTTATCCATGCGTTTGGCAAGCCCCAGTAGATACGCATCTACAATGGTTGGCATTTCGCCCTGCCGCAGTAGTGCAGCAGCGCGGCGGTCCCTAATCTTTTTGAGGTCTTTCTTGGTGGCAACATCGCCTTTGATGCCGTAGCTACGTAAAAGGCTATCAGCAGATTTGCCCAGTTTTTTCCGGTTTAGCCGCACCTGTTGACGTTCCAGCAGGTGCTCTTTCTCTGCTTCTTTCACAGCATTGGTCATGATGGAATCCATCATTTCCGCGACATCAATTTCCATGGCAAAGCCATCGGTTTTTTCCAGCGCATAGTAAAGCGAATCGCCAAACTGAAACAGGCGTTTATCTTGTAAATGCATGGTACCAAAGAGGTAAGACGGCTTCTCCAAACCTTTGCCACTAATACGCCAAAGCAGGGTATTTGGCCATTTTGTTTGGGAGAAAGAAGAAAGCGTAAACAAAAGAAAGAGCACGGAGATACTTCCACGAAGTACGAAACGCAGCATAGTCTTGGAGGTTTGGCGCAAGATAGAAAAAGGCTGCAGAAAAAGAAACGACTACGAATCGACAGCACTACGAATAACCTCTGCCGCTTTTTCAATTTGTTCTTCTGTAATAATCAGTGGCGGCGAAATACGCAGACAGTTGGATGCAAAGAGAAACCAATCGGTCATTACACCGTTCTCAATGCAGGCATCAATGATTTTTTTGCATTGGTCGAAAGATGCAAATTCAACCGCCATCCAAAGGCCAAATGAATGAATGGCCTTGATTTTTGGATGCTGAAGCAGCGAGCGAAAAAGCGCTTCTTTTTCCTTTGCCGTGGTAAACATGTCTTCTTCCAGCAAGGCTTCATACGCCGCTTTGCCTGCGGCACAGCAAAGCGGGTGGCCGCCAAACGTGGTAATGTGACCCAGCACCGGGTTATCAGTGAGATGATCCATGATGCCTTTGTCGGCAATGAAAGCACCCAACGGCAATCCGCCGCCAAGGGCTTTGCCGAGAAGCAGAACATCGGGCACCACATCAAAGTTTTGAAATCCCCAAAGCTTTCCCGTACGGCCGAAACCTGTTTGAATTTCATCCAATATAAACAAAGCGCCGACTTCCTTACACCGGTTCTGCAAAGCCTTTATCCATTCAGCCGTTGGCGCTTTTACGCCGGCTTCCGCCTGCACAGTTTCGGCAATCACGCAGGCTGCTCGTTCCGTGATTCGTTCCAAATCGTTAAAAGAATTGTAGCGCAGGTGCTGCACATCGGGTAACAGCGGACGGTAGGCACTTCGCCAGTATTCATCGCCAATAATGCTTAGTGCTCCTTGCGTAGAACCGTGATAGGAGTTTTGAAAGGCAACGATCTCTGTTCGGCCGGTGGCCCGCTTGGCAAGTTTCATGGCGCCTTCCACGGCTTCGGCGCCGGAGTTGGTAAAGTAAACCGAATTGAGCGAGGCGGGCAGGTGTTCCGTCAGCAGTTTTGCATATTGTACCTGCGGACTTTGCACAAACTCGCCATATACCATCACGTGCAAATAATCATTGGTTTGCCTGCGAATTGCCTCCACCACTTTCGGGTGCCGGTGGCCCACATTGGCTACGCTGATGCCCCCAATCAAATCAATGTATTTTTTGCCATCGGCGCCGGTCAGTTGGCAACCTTCTGCTTTCACGATTTCAATTGCCAAAGGCGCTGTTGATGTTTGTGCTACGTGCTGTAAAAAAACCTGCCGCAAATTCATAACCACGGATTGTTGGGATTGTTGAAGGATGGCCGGGATTGTTTACCCGTTTTTTCTGCGACCAAAGGTAATGAAAGAGTAGAGCGGCGAAAGTTACCTTTGTTTCCGAATCATAAATCGCAAATCTGAAATCGTAAATCTATAATTGACATGGCTTTGATACTACCGGTAGAAGGCATTTCGCCAAAATGGGGAGAAGACTGTTTTATTGCACCCAACTGCACCATTGTTGGCGATGTGGAAATGGGCGACCATTGCAGCATTTGGTTTAATGCCGTGGTGCGGGGCGATGTGAACAGCATCCGCTTGGGCAACAAAGTAAATGTGCAGGACGGGGCCGTTATTCATTGCACGTTCAAAAAAACAAAAACAATTATTGGGGATAATGTTTCCATTGGTCACAATGCTATTGTGCACGGCTGCACAGTACACGATAATGTTTTGATTGGCATGGGGTCGATTGTCATGGACAATGCCGTGGTGCACAGCAATACCATTATTGCTGCCGGCGCCGTTGTATTGGAAGGAACAGTTTGCGAAGGCGGGGCTATTTATGCCGGCATCCCGGCAAAGAAGGTGAAAGAAATTTCCGCCGATAAAGTAGAGGGGGAAATTAACCGGATTGCCAACAATTACCTGGGTTACAGCAAGTGGTTCTCCGACGTAAATGTTGCAAACCCCGGAAAATAAAATTACATTTATCCTTCCAAGACAAAGAAATCATGAAACGCTTCCGTAACCTTTTGGTTTTGCTCATCTTCATCACAACCCTTTCTTCATGCAGTTTGTGGAACAAAGTTTTCCCACCCAAATATGGCTGTGGCACCGATGGCAGAAATGTGGGCGCCGAAAAATTGCTGGACGATGATGGCGGCAAAAAGAAAAAAGAACCGAAGTTCCGGGGATAGCGATTGCAGCTGTGCAGCTAACCGACTAAGCAGGTTGTCTTAGTAAAAACACTAAAAACAGAGCTATATGAGTCTCACCCTACGAACCACCCTTGGTTGTACCGAAGCTGTGATTGATGGTGATGGCGGATTGAAACGCTTTTACCAGATTGCCGGCATTTTAACGGATCATCTGAACGTTTCTTTTGTGAACAAAGAAGATGATTTTGATGCCATCAGCTGGGATTTTCAATTGAAGAATTATTCTCTCACGCTGCAGTACAGCATTTACAACGGTATTTCTCTTTTCCCTACCAAAACAAAAGATGCTCGCAAGCGGGACAATGAAGCAGTGGTAGAACTGGCCAATGTGCTGGAAGGAAAACTCATGACGGCTGATATGCATTCAAAAAACATGTAGGCATCATTATTCATTTATATTTAGGTTAATAAGAAAGCCGCATTCCTGCGGCTTTCTGTTTTTATAAATGCTTTTTCTCTTCGTTCCTTACAC
>DATKHJ010000478.1:0-10423 GCA_035510335.1 Flavisolibacter sp.
TATTGCTTTTAATTCATTGCTTCTGTCTTGCGCAAAACAAGCCGTTTGAAGAAGGCATCCAATAAGGCACAGGAAAACAGTTTTCATCAATACGCTTGTTTGGTATTGACAAAATAAGAAAAATATACAAATTGAGAGGGAAAGTTATAAGTGCAAAACGTCATCCATGCTAAACACACCTGTTTTGCCGGCCAGAAATTCGGCCGCTAAAACGGCGCCCAGAGCAAAACCCTGGCGACTGTGTGCGGTGTGAATGATCTCAATATCGTCAATCTCCGAACTGTATTTTACGTAATGCGTACCCGGTGCAGGATCGATGCGTTCGCTGATGATGGAGAGTTCTTCGTTGTTGCTTGTAGGTTCATTCACCCAGGTTTTTTTTCTGCCAATATTCGCCAGCACTTGTTCGGCCAATGTAACCGCCGTACCGCTCGGCGCATCCTTTTTTTGCGTATGGTGAATTTCTTTCAGCGTTACCTCGTAAGCAGGTTGCGAAGCCATTAGCCTGGCCAAGAGCTTATTGACCTGGAAAAAAATATTGACGCCAACACTGAAATTACTGGCGTGCAAAAAGGCGGTTTTTGTTTGCAGGCAAAACTGTTTTGCTTCATCCAGTTTCTCGTTCCAACCGGTGGAACCGCTGACAACAGGCACACCAAACGACAAACATTTTTTTACGTTTTCAAAAGCGCTGTCCGGGCCCGTGAACTCAATGGCTACATCGGCTTTGGCTACCTTCTCCTCGGTAAAGTGTTCCAGGTTGTCGATGCTGATGCGCAGCACAATTTCGTGTCCGCGTTGCAGGGCAATTTCTTCAATCATCTGGCCCATTTTGCCGTAACCAACGAGAGCAATCTTCATTTATACACCAGTTTTAAAACGCGAATTACAGGAATTTTTCAGACAGCGGGAGAATTATCTTACCGGTAACAACCGCGGTTTGTAATCAGCTTTGTTTTTTACACCTACGACAAGGCTTAAACCGGTTGTGCCGGCCATCTGGCTGGGACCAAGCTTAAAACGGAAGCTGAGATCGGGGCTCACATCAAACGCTTTTAAATGCGCATCCACCGTGGCATCCACCACGTTCAATCCCCAGAAAAGCAGAAAGAAAAGAACGGTATAGTCGATGTTGCGGCGAAACTCGTCGCGGTAAACTTTAATGGTGTTGATGTCAAACTGAACGTACCGCGGATCGGCTGCACGGAACTTTGTTGAATCACGAAACGGCCCGGTGTAGCCCTGAGGAGGTGAGCTTCGTTCGGGTAGGTTGGCTTCGTATTTTGCTGTGTAGGCAAAACGCAGCTCATTGTAGTTTTTAATGTTGTAAACAAAAACGCCGGTCGTAACGCCCAGTGCGCCGTAAATGATCGGGATCTTCCAGTATTTTTTGTTGTAGGCCTGCCCCCAGCCGGGAAGCATGAGTGAACGCAGCGTTGCTTTTTTGGGAACAAATGCTTTCCGTACCGAATCAATCTTTGCCTGGTCGCTAACCGGCGGCGCTTCACGAATAAGCGAATCTGCCGTTGTTAAGCGGGTTGCGGTATCTGTTTGGGAAGACACCGCAAAAGAAAAGGCCACGCAGGAAAAAACAGTATAAAGCCAGCGCTTAATCAATGGTCACATTCATTTGATCCAACAATTTGTTCATTTCTTCCAGCGAGTAATATTCAAATGTAATGGAGCCGCTGCCGTCTTTGCTGTGGCGCAGTTTTACCCGGGTGCTGAAATGCGAACCCAGTTTGTCTTCGACTTTCTTAAAGGCAGGGGGCAGGCTTTCGGCTGGTTTTTTTTCTTCTTTTTCCTTGTAAATATTGCGAACGAGATTTTCGGTCTGGCGTACTGAAAGACCCTTTGTTTTTATCTCGTCAAAAATGTAAAGCTGCTTGTCGATGGTGTCCACGTTAATCAACGCTCTTGCATGTCCCATACTGATTTCGCCGTTGCGTACTGCAATCTGGATATCAGGTGGCAGCTTCAGCAAACGAATGTAGTTGGTTACCGTGCTGCGGTCTTTTCCCATACGTTCGGCTACCTGCTCCTGCGTGTGGCTCAACTCTTCCATCATGCGCTTGTAGCTCAGGGCAATTTCCATGGCGTTCAGGTCTTCGCGTTGCAGGTTTTCCAGCAGGGCAAGTTCCAGCAGCTCCTGATCGTTCGCCTGGCGAATAAAAGCCGGGAGGTCTTTTAAACCAGCCAGCTTGGAAGCCCGCCAGCGGCGTTCCCCGGAAATAAGGCGGTATTTGTTGCCGTGAATTTTAGAAACTGTGATGGGCTGGATAATATCGTGCAGCTTGATGGATTGCGCCAGCTCCTGCAGGGCTGTTTCGTCAAAATCTTTCCGCGGCTGCTTAGGGTTTGTTTCAATCTGGTCGATGGGAATGCGCAAAACGCCGGTTGCGGCTTCTACCACCTGCGGCTTCAGGGCGCCGGCCGTGTTTTTTAAGTCCGTATCAATGTTTTGAAGAAGGGAGCGGATACCCTTGCCTAAAGCGTCCTTATTTTGTTTTGGTGCTGACATGTAAAAAGTTAAAGTTCAAAGGTAATAGTTCAGGGGTGGATCGCTGCACAACAATGTTCCCTCGTTTGCAAGAGAAACGATAAAATTGGGGAGGAGAGAGGGAAGAGATAGGAAGTCGGAAGTACGAGGTACGAGGTTGGAGGTTAGAGGTTAGAGGTTGAAGGTTGGAAGTCAGAAGTATGAAGTAAGAAATAAGAGATCGGAAGAAGGAAGATGGGTTGGTAGGAACGAATATAAATGTGAATTGAAAGAGAGCTGGAAGCTGGTGGTTGGAATTGGTAATTTGATTTCGTGAAAATTTGGAAGAATGGTGGTGGTGTTGCTGATTTGAAAGGTTGTTTTGCTTGAAATATTTGTGCTTGACAACAAAGCTTATCACCTTAGTAATATTTCTAAAATCAATGACGCAAACCTCATTGCCTTATTGTTCACTTTACCCAAAATAAGGTAATAAGGTTTGTTTGTATTGTAAGTATAGTTACTGAGGTAATAAGGTTGGTTGTTACAGCGCTGGAAGTATTTTTGTGAGGAGCAACGCATCAACGATTACTGCTTTCTAATTACAAACGCCTAATTCCCAATTCCAAATTCCTGCTTCCGACCTCTGGCCTCATACTTCCAACTCCCTACATCTCCATCGTCCGTTCTTCCTGTGGAATTTTGGTGAGGTTGTTTTTTTGCAGGATTTCTTTTGCCAGGTTCAGATAGTTCATTGCGCCTTTGCTATTGGCGTCGTAAAGAATCACGGGCTTGCCGAAGGAAGGCGCTTCGCTCAGGCGGGAGTTGCGGTGAACAATCGTGGCAAAAACCAGTTCTTCAAAATGGCGGCGCACTTCTGCCACTACTTGGTTGCAAAGCCGCAGGCGGCCGTCGTACATCGTCATTAAAATGCCTTCAATCACCAGCGCTGTATTTAACCGGCTTTGTACAATTTTAATGGTGTTCAGCAATTTGCCCAATCCTTCCAGGGCAAAGAATTCGCATTGCACCGGCACAATCACCGAATCGGCTGCTGTTAGTGCATTCACCGTAATTAAACCAAGTGAAGGCGAGCAGTCAACAATGATAAAATCATAATTGTCGCGAATGGAATCAAGCAGGTTTTTCAACACACCTTCGCGGTTGGGGTAATTGATCATTTCAATTTCGGCACCCACCAGGTCAATGTGCGAAGGAATGAGATCGAGATTGGGAATGTCGGTTTTCAGGATCACGTCTTTTGCTTCTGCATTGTTTACCATGCAGTCGTAAAGACTCTGCGTAATGTTTTGCAAATCGAAACCAACGCCAGTTGTACTGTTTGCCTGGGGATCGGCATCCACTAACAAGGTTCTGTATTCAAGCACGGCAAAACTGGCTGCTAAATTGATTGCAGTCGTTGTTTTTCCTACCCCGCCTTTTTGATTGGCAACACCAATAATTCTGGCCATGAATGCAATAATAAATTAAATATCAATGGTTTCACCAATTGCCGGCAGAAACAGGTTCAGCCCGGCATCGGCAAACGCCTTTTTTACTTTTTCGTGATCAATTTTAATATACCCGAATGTGTCGTAATGCACGCCAACAATGTTTTTGCACTGGATCATTTCGGCGGCCATAATGGCGTCTTCGTAACCCATGGTAAAATTGTCGCCAATGGGCAGCACTGCAAAATCGAGTTTGGCCCAACGCGGCACCAGCTGCATGTCCATTGTTAGTGCCGTATCGCCACTGAAATAAAAATTCTTTTCACCGGTAATAATAAACCCCATTGGGTTGGCGCCGTAACTGCCGTCGGGCAGTGCAGAGGAATGAATGGCGTTGGTACATTTTACCGTTCCAAAATCAAACGCCCATTTTCCGCCCGTGTTCATAGGATGAAAATTTTCCACGCCTTTCTGGTTTAACCAGGTGGCCACTTCAAACGCGGCCACTACTGTGGCGTTGTTTTGTTTTGCCAGCGTGATGCAATCGGCAACATGGTCGGGGTGCCCGTGCGAAACCAAAATGAAGTCAGGTTTGATCTCTTCCAGCCGAACGTCCTTTGCCAGCGGGTTTGGTGTGATGAACGGATCGAACAGCACCCGTTTGCCGCCCATCTCAACCATAAAACACGACTGTCCATAAAATGTTAACCGCATGATTATCAATTTTTCCAGTGCCCGCAAAAATACGGCAATGAAGGTAGAAAAGCTATGTGTTAAAGAATATGACCGGCATATATGGCAAATTTCCTTACCATAGATTTGCAGCCATGCGGAATTCACCCTTTTGGATGTTGATAGCGGGCCTCATGATTGTACTTGATCTTTATTTTTTCCAGATTCTGAAAATGTTGACGGCATCGCTCAGTGCCAAAACACGCGGCATCATCAACATTAGTTACTGGACCGTCTCCATCCTGGTGGTTATCCTGTTATTCATTCTTCCTTATCTCAATCTCGATAACATTCAAAAAGGTTTGCGCAGCACAGTGTTCGCGGTGCTGATCGGCATGTTTCTGTTTAAATTATTTGCTTCGGTTTTTTTCCTGATAGACGATATCCGCAGAGGGGTACAGTGGTTGTGGGGGAAATTCTTTTTTCAAAACCCTGATGGAGAGGGCATTCAAACCAGTCCGCGCATCAACCGCTCCGCTTTTTTAAGCTGGTTGGGCATTACTGTTGGCGGAACAATCTATGCTACGTTGCTCTACGGTTTCACCAACAAATACAACTACAAGGTTCACCGCATACCGGTAAAATTTCCCAATCTGCCGCAGGCATTTAAGGGGATGAAGATTGTGCAGATCTCCGATATTCACTCGGGCAGCCTGGTGAACAAAGAAAACGTTCAGAAAGGCGTAAATAAGATCATGGAGCTAAAGCCCGACCTGATTCTTTTCACCGGCGACCTGGTAAACAACAAGCACGAAGAAATGCTGCCGCTGGTAGATGTGTTCAGCCAGTTGAAGGCACCGCTGGGTGTGTACTCCATTTTTGGCAACCACGATTACGGCGATTATGTGGCTTGGGAAAATGAGGCGGAAAAGCGTGATAACCAGGAAAAATTAAAACAAATTCATGCGCAAATGGGCTGGCGGCTGTTGTGGGATGAACATGTGGCGCTGGAAAAGAACGGCGAACAAATTGCCTTGATCGGCATTCAAAACTGGAGTGCACTGGGCAATTTTCCGAAGTATGGCAATCTTACAAAAGCGCATGCCGGCACGAAAAAATATCCCTTTAAAATTTTAATGAGCCACGATCCTACGCATTGGGATGCGGAGGTTCGTCCAAACTTCAGCGATATTGACCTGACACTTTCTGGCCATACACATGGTTTTCAGTTTGGCGTGGAGATACCGGGTTTTCGCTGGAGCCCGGTGCAATACGTTTATAACCAATGGGCAGGTTTTTACAGGGAAGCTTCGCAGGCCATTTATGTAAACCGTGGTTTTGGTTTCATTGGCTACCCCGGCCGCGTTGGCATTCTGCCAGAAATTACATTGCTGGAATTGAGTTAAGCATTCCAATTTTTATGTTTAGTAAAGAGCCAGGTCTTTAGACTTGTGTGAAGCCACCTCTTTATGCATTTTGTTTTCAAGATTTCGGTTTAGTTAACAACATGCGGCATTAAACTTGAAACGGCTAAACAAACTTATGTTTATGAAATACAAGTTATCTGTATTCGTTCTTTCTCTGTTTTTGACACAAGCAGTAATGGCACAATTTAGTGTTGGTATTAAAGCCGGAGCCAACATTACCAAGGTTGATGGACGGGCTTTCAGTGATGAATTCAAGTACGGCTATCATTTGGGAGGTTTTGCTAACATTGGTCTTGGCGGAAGGCTAAGCATTCAGCCGGAAGTTTTATTTAACCAGTACCAAACCAAAACCGACACCAGCTTCAGCAACATTTACCAGAATGCCTTTAACGGCAGTTCCAATGTAAAGCTGAATTATTTATCTATCCCCCTTTTGCTTGACTACAAACTGGGTTCATTCCTTTCGTTACAGGCAGGTCCTATGTTCGGCATTTTGCTCGATCAAAACAAAGGCCTTCTTGAGAACGGGGAAGAGGCCTTCAAAAAAGGAGAGTTCTCCATGTTGGGTGGTGCGCAGCTTAGCCTGGGCAAAATAAAACTGAATGGTCGTTATGTAATCGGGTTGAATAACATCAACGATATCGACAATAGTAACAAATGGAAAAACCAGGGTTTTCAACTGTCAGCAGGATTGGCCTTGTAAACCATTTGAACGTATATAAAAAAAGCCTCCGATCAACGGAGGCTTTTTTGTTTGAACGAAAACAAGACTAGAGCTTTTGCAGTTTTATTTTCTGGTCAATTCCTGCACCCAGGATTTGTAAGAAATAAGTTCCCTGTGCATGTTTTTCCATGTTCAGATCAAAAACGATTTGCTGTCCTTTCTGCAACTGCACAATGCTTTGCTGTACAAGTCGACCGTTGTTGTCAACCAGTTTCCATTGGGCCGCACCGCTGCGTTCTGCATAAATGCGAACCTGTGTTGTGTGCTGAACAGGGTTTGGCATCAGCGTTACAATGCTGTTTCTATTTGTAAACGTTACGGTTACCACATTTGAATATTTGAACAAGTTGTTGTTGTCAACTATCATCAACCGATAATGTACAGTGGTTGCCTGCAGGGTAGTAACATCTTTGTCGTCAAACGAGTAATTCGACCTTGTGCCATTATTTCTTGCATTCACCTGGCCAATGGCTGTGTAGTTAATACCATCCGTGCTTCTTTCTACAACAAAGTGCGATGCGTTTGCTTCGTTCTCCGTGGTCCATTGCAGGTGCGTCAGGTTGTTTTTCAATGAACCTTCAAATGTTATCAGGTCAAGCGGCAGCGTAAAGTTGGCCGATGCAAAATAGAAAGATGAAAAACTGTTGATGTTAGCCTGCAAAACATAGCCGTCAGTGCCATGCGGTTCTGCGTAGGTAGGCGTAATAACAGTGGTTGGATTTTGCGGCGAAGATGAACAAGCATCGTTGTTTTTCAGAATGCGTAGGTTGGCAATGCTGGAAACACCACTTCCCGGATCTGCATCCAATGCATCATACTCGGCCTTTGTCATGTACAGTCTTATTCCAACAGGGGTAGATGGCTGGTTTTGTGGAATGATGGTAATGTTTCTGTGCAGGTAGCGCCGGGGGCCGCTGATTCTTACCGCACCGGAATGGGTGTAATAAGAAGACGTTATCGTACCAAGGTTATTCCCATTGGCATTGATTTCGGCCATAATGTTACCATCAGGTCCGGTGATGGGCACCCAGATGGTATTGTTGGAAGCGTCAATAGTAACCGTTGTTGCGGTATTGCACGAGTTGGCAGTTCCTTCTGCAACTGGAATGGAAGTTGGAATGCTGCTTTTGCCCGACACATCGTTGTAACCTAGGAATGTGTAGCGTTGTACGCAACCGTTGCAAGCCGATACTTTGGGATTGGCTGCACTGGGTCCCGATGGCGTTTCCGATTTATCCATGACAATAAAAATGTCTTTGCCATCCGGTGATATTGCCACATCCCGAAAACGGTTGCGGCTACCGAAATAGCTCAGCGTATCGAAACCGGCAATGGGAAGAATATCTGATCCTGTAGCATCAAGTTTAAAGCGCAATATCCGTCCCCACTTTAAAGAACTTAAAATGAGGGAGTTTTTCCATCCGGGAATAACCGTGTGATTGTAAATGTCCATTCCTGACCATCCTTCTGAAGGCCAGTTACCGTTTCCGCCATTTCCATTTGGGTTGGTCCAAATTCCGTAAATCGTAGCCTGAGGGGCTGCATAGGCAGAAAACAGGGGATCTTTGTAATTGCTGATTGCGGCGGCGGCGGCCACTTCGTTTGTGATCAGCGGCATGATGGTCACATCAGAACCATTGTTATGTCCTGCTTTCGAGTTGTTGTAGTTACCATCAGCGTAGCCAATTACTAATGGGTGACCGTAGTTTTTGTCTCTTTCCAGTATATTAATTTCATCATCGCTGTAAGGGCCGTGGCTACTGCCATACAGCTTTCCGTTTGCAAAGGCAAAGCCCTGGTTATTGCGAATGCCCGTGCACCATACAGCATTCTGTTTGGCAGGGGAACTGGTATTATAAGGATTGTCATTCGGAATCCATCTGTCCAGCGTTCCTGCGTCCGCATCAGGTTCAAGATTGAAGCGTAAAATCTTTCCTTCATAGGCACCGGTAAATTGTGCTTTTACCGGACGGGTTGCATTGCCAAATTGCCCGGCGCCCATGTCTCCGGCAGCATAAAAAAGATAGTTTGTGCCGCCAACGGGAGCAATAATCATCCGTTGCGAGTTGTGATCGCCGCTGCCGGGAAGTGTATCGCAAAGCGAAACGGGGCTCTCTAATTTATTGGTACTTGTGTTGTACGTAAACCTGACAATGCGGTTGGTAAAAAATACCCCGGCACTGTTAGCAGCCGTACTGTTATAGGTATGTACATAAGAGATATAAACGAATTTTTTATTTGTCCAATCGGGATGAATGGCCAGTCCCGCCAGTCCGCCTTGCGGGTTGTTTGTTGAAATATTAAATGTGCGGTTAAAGGCCGTGTGTTCTGCATTGGTTAAATAGCCGGTGGCGGCGTTAGTCAGGTCAAGGATGGTAGTACGGGCACCTGTTGAAGGATTCATCCGGAAGACCCGGTAACCTTTGGCTTCCGTAATCCATAGGAAGTTATCCGGGCCGTACGTGACTTCCCAGGGATCATCAATCATGTTTGTGCCGGACAAGGTGGTTTGCTGAAATACTTCGTTCATCCGGCTGGATAGAAACGGGGCAGGGTCTGAAATACAAATGGTAAAGCCGGCGGTTGTTGTAGGTGTCGAAGTTGCATCAGCTGTTAATGCATATATCCGGATGTAATAAGTTGTGCCGGTTGTTAATCCTGAAGCAGTCAGCGTAGTGCCGCCGCAAGCTATCGAAGTAAGACTTGTGCAGGCACTTCCCGATAGTACTTGCAGTTTAGGTTTGTGATTGGAAAAGTTTGTGCCAATATTGCTTAGTGTAATAGTTGGATTGGTGGATGTGGCGGTAAACCGGTACCATACATCGTAACGCACCGTGCCTGTGCAGGGCGCAACAACGCTGCCATCGGCAGTGGCGCCTACCACTGTTCCAGTGGTACTGCAGCCTGATAGTAAGGGTGCACTACCACAACTATTGTTTTGCGCAAAAGAAAGACTACTAAACAGGGAAAAAACGAATGGCAGAAGCAGCCTGCCACGTAGCAGTTTTGTCATGGATTGGATTCTTTTAATTGCCCCAAAAATAAAAACGTGTTAAGCGTTTTGCAATAGCGCTTCTACTTATTCTGAAACAGTAAAAACACTTATGATAAAATAGCAGAAATACTGTTGACAAGCTAATATGTTCGCATTATTTTTGAGCGCAAATACTGCCTAATCCGTATCATTATGAATCCCAATGCATCCAAACCCAAACTGCTTTTCTATTTATTTATTTGTCTGTTTTGCCTGCCGTCTTTTTTAGCTGCACAAACAAACGACTGTGCATCTGCACCACTGTTAAACTCGGCTCCAACCTGTAGCAACACAGCCGGTACATTAACAACCAGTGCGACGTATACAACTATTCCAAGTCCTTGTACTGGCAGTAATAGAGATGTCTGGTACCGGTTTGTTGCAAATTCAGTGAATCCAACCATAACCATAACCACTGGTATAACAAATATTCGCTTGCAGCTTTATTCGGGCACTTGCGCTGCACTCACCTCAGTGGCATGTGGCAATGCCTCTATCACTGCTTCTAACTTAGCACTCGGCGATACTTATTATATCCGCATTTATTCCTCCACAAATGCAACCGGCAATTTCAATATTTGTATTACAGATCCTGCGCCTGCCAATAACCTTTGTGGTTCGGCTGTTGTATTAACG
>DATKHJ010000479.1:0-4885 GCA_035510335.1 Flavisolibacter sp.
ATTCAATCGTAGGCACAAAGCTGATGGAAGGTTTGAAGAATTTTGCGCCGGCAACCAGCTACTCCCAGTTCCGCCAGAACAACATTGTGGGTACAACCACTGTGTTACCAACCATCTCTGATGACCTGAAAGATGGTGCCAAGTGGGCTACGTTCTGGTCGCTGCTGATTATCTCTCTTTATATTTTCATTCGCTTCCGCGACTGGAGGTATTCATTGGGTACAATGGCTGCCCTGATGCACGACGTTTTGGTAACCATTGCGGTGTTCTCTTTCCTGAAAGATGTAGTGCCTTTCCCGCTGGAACTGGATCAGCATTTTATTGCGGCCATCCTGACGGTAATTGGTTTCTCCATGAATGATACGGTGATTGTGTTTGACCGGATTCGTGAGCACACACGCCTCACGCCAAACGCCAGCAAAACCACCATCATCAACAAAGCCATTAACGAAACACTAAGCCGCACCATCATGACTTCCCTGACGGTATTCCTCACCATCCTTATCCTCTTCCTGGTGGGTGGCGAAGTAACCAGAGGTTTTGCGTTTGCCATGTTGATTGGTGTGGTAACCGGTATCTATTCGTCCATCTTCGTTGCTGCGCCAATCCTGGTTGACCTGGGTGGCAAAAGACAACTGGGAGCTGATAACGATACCAGCAAAGAGCAACCGGCAGCAAAGCCGAAAGCTCAGAAAGTGTAACTGATGTTCTTCTCTAAATAAAAAAATCCCCTGTTAAACAGGGGATTTTTTTTAAAGCTTCGTGGGAATATCGTGTTTAGAAAATGAAAGAAAGAATGCTTACACTGCAAACGAAGTTCCGCATCCGCAGGTACTGGAAGCGTTTGGATTTTTAAAGGAAAAACCACGGTTGTTTAACCCATTCTCCCAATCAATCTCCATTCCGGCGAGGTAAAGTTCATGGGCTTTTTCAACCACAAACGGTATTCCTTCAATCTCGTAGTGGTTATCGTTTTCGCCCTGCTTATCAAAACCCAAAACATACGAAAGGCCGGAACAACCGCCACCCTTCACGCCTACCCGCAACAAACTGGTCGTGTCAAATCCAGGTTCTGCCATCAGGCGTTTCAGCTCGGTTAAAGCACCCTGCGTAAAACTTACCGGTGCTGCTGTTGTTGTTGTCATACCGCAAATTTAGCAACGGGAATGGCAAGATGCGACACGCCTTCGTCATTACTCATGTTGTTTCACACTATTTTTGCCGTTTAATAAAAGACGCATGGAAGAATCGACCCTCAGCCTTATTATTTCTGTTCTGGCCTTGTTGCTTGCCCTGTTTGCCATTTTGGGCAAGAAAGAAAAAAGCAGCACAACGACTGAATCCGATCCCAGCACAAAACCACTCAAGCTACAGGCTTACGAACGGCTGGTGATCCTTTGCGAACGCATTACCATGGCCAATTTAATCGGGCGGGTAAACCAGCCAAACCTCAGCGCA
Source organism: Flavisolibacter sp. (assembly GCA_035510335.1). Lineage (GTDB taxonomy): Bacteria > Bacteroidota > Bacteroidia > Chitinophagales > Chitinophagaceae > Flavisolibacter. The sequence goes on from DATKHJ010000479.1 coordinate 1,459, forward strand.
AGAGAAATGCAATACATGCTGATTGAAAACATCAAGCAGGAGTTTGAATACAACGCTTCGCAGCAGATTTATGTAAGCCAGCAGGCCTGGGAAGCTGTTCGGAATTTAAGGGACCAAAGCCTGTTGGTGATTAACACCATTGCCCGGTCGCTGCCACCCGATGCCAAAGCCAATGACCTGAACAAAGGCATTTTGGAAATGATTATGAACGAAGACAACGCCGCCTTGCACACACTCACGCTGACCACGCTGAATGAGGAAGCCAAAAAAATTATGTAAGAAAGAATGCTTGCTGAAACATCAGCCTTCTTTCCTGCGCAGAACCATTTGCAAACTATATGAACAAACAAGTATTTACCGATTCCGGTATTGAAATAAAACCGCTTTATACGGCCGCAGATCTGCCGGCTGATGCCGGCGAAGTGCCGGGAGAATTTCCGTACGCAAGAGGCGTTCAACCCGATATGTACCGCGGAAAGCTGTGGACCATGCGACAGTACGCAGGCTTCTCCACCGCGGAAGAAAGCAACAAACGGTACCACTACCTGCTTTCGCAAGGCGTAATGGGGTTGAGTGTTGCCTTTGATCTGCCCACACAAATTGGCTACGACAGCGACCATGCACTTTCCGAAGGGGAAGTAGGAAAAGTTGGCGTTGCCATTGATTCACTGCAGGATATTGAAACGCTGTTCAGCGGCATTAAGCTGGAAGAAGTTTCCACGTCCATGACCATCAACGCAACGGCCTACATTCTTCTCTCCTTTTACGTGGCGCTTGCAAAAAAGCAGGGTGCTGACCTGAAAAAAATCTCGGGCACCATTCAAAATGATATCCTGAAAGAATACGCCGCAAGAGGAACGTATATCTATCCGCCCAAACCTTCTATGCGCATCATCACCGATATTTTTGAATGGTGCAGCCAGGAAGTACCGAAGTGGAATACCATTTCCATTTCCGGTTACCACATTCGCGAAGCCGGGAGTACGGCCGTGCAGGAGATTGCCTTTACCTTAAGCAACGGTAAAGCGTATGTACAGGCAGCGCTGGAAAAAGGACTTGACATTAACGTATTTGGAAAACGCCTTTCCTTTTTCTTTAATGCCCACAACAATTTGTTTGAAGAAGTGGCCAAGTTCAGGGCGGCACGGCGCATGTGGGCCAGGATTATGAAAGACCTTGGCGCTACCGATCCAAAAGCCTTGATGCTTCGGTTTCATACACAAACCGGTGGCAGCACATTAACGGCGCAACAACCACTGAACAATATTTCCCGGGTAACGGTGCAAACACTAGCAGCTGTATTAGGCGGAACACAATCACTGCATACAAACGGCTACGACGAAGCCCTGAGTTTGCCAACCGAAGAAGCAGCCCGCATTGCCCTGCGTACGCAACAGGTAGTGGCTTTCGAAAGCGGCGCACCGGAAACCGTTGATCCGCTGGCCGGCTCTTATTATGTAGAAGCGCTGACCGCAGAAGTAGAGGAAAAAGCATGGGCATTAATTCAGAAGCTTGATGCAATGGGCGGCAGCGTTCCGGCCATTGAGCAAGGTTACATGCAGGATGAAATTGCCCGCAGTGCCTACGATTACCAACAGAAGATTGAAAGAAAAGAAAAGATCATTGTCGGTGTCAACAAATTTGACGTGAAGGAAGAAACGTCGATTCCTGTGTTCCGCATTGACGACAGCATTCGTGACCAGCAGGTGCAAAAACTAAATGCGTTGAAAGCAAGCCGTGACCAAAATGCAGTAACCGCTGCGCTGGAAGCTATTCGTGCCAGTGCTGTAGATGGCAGCAACCTTCTGCCGCCGGTGCTGGCTGCCGTGGAGCAGTACGCTACGCTGGGAGAAGTAGCCGATGTTTTGCGGCGGGAATTTGGCGAGTTTAAATAATTGAAAAAAGAAAAGGCATCTGAACCAGATGCCTTTTCTTTTTATGAGGGATAAACTTATTTGATAGCGCTGTTAATAGCTTTTGCTGAATCGGCGTGCATTTGCAATACAGGCAATGTTTTCGCAGCCCATGCTTTCAACTCAGGATCGCTGCCGTTGTTTGCCTGGCTTTGAAAATCAGTAATGGTTTTCTGGTGATCGTTCACCATCATTCCCATGTAGTGTTTGTCAAACGCTGCGCCTTTCATTTTCTTCATTTCTTCCATGTGGCTTTGCATGTCTTGCGGAAGTGCAGTTGGTAATGTAATGCCTCTGCCGCTCACCAATGCCATCAGTTCGGAGTTGGCTTTGCTATGATCGTTCACCATCATTGTTGCAAATGATTTTACACGGTCGTGGTTGCCATTTTGCTGGGCCACGTTACCCGATTCTACTTCCATCATACCGCCCATGGCTGCTTTCATTACAAAAGTTGAGTCCTGTGCGCTAAGTGGCGTTTTGGTAGTGGCAGTGGTGCTGCCCGTTGTATTGTTGGCATCTCCGCTTTCGGTGGCCGTGCTGTTTGTAGATGCGTTGGTGCTATCGCCGGCGTCTGAGGTGCTTGTGGCCGAATCGCTGCAGGCTGTAAAGGCAACCGCAACAGAGAAACAGGCAATGGCAAGAAGATTTTTTTTCATGTGTGAAATTTTTTGTTTCCATTAAAAAATTTATGCCATGTTTCCCTCTTCATGGAAAGGCTGGTAGAGAAGATAAAAAGAATTACGATCCCCTTTTTTGCGGGGAAATTATTCGGCAAATGATTGCTTACTTTGAAGATCAACTCTGCAATATGAAAAGACTTGCTTTCTCTCTCTTACTGACCGGCTTTGTATCAATTGTGCAGGCACAGCCAGCATTTCTTCGTGATAGTCTTGATAGTTACATACGCCGTGGTCTGGCCGATTGGGACTTGCCCGGGCTGGCGGTTGTAGTGGTAAAGGACGGCCAGGTTGCTTTTATCAAAGGCTATGGCGTTCGGGATATCAATACAAAAGCCGCGGTTGATGAAAACACGTTGTTCATGATAGCCAGCAACACCAAGTTGTTTACCGGCACCGCTTTGGCTATGCTGGAGGCCAGTGGCAAACTGAATTTGAACGATAAGATAACAAAGTTTTTTCCCGGCTTTCGGTTGTACGATTCGTTGACAACAAAACAGGTGACCATCCGCGATATGCTGGCGCACCGCATTGGTACAAAAACCTTCCAGGGCGATTTTACATTCTGGAACACAAAGCTTAGCCGCGCCGAAATTATGGCCAAAATGCGCCTGCTGAAACCGGTGGGTATGTTCCGCCAAGACTATGGCTATTGCAACAGTTGTTTTTTAACGGCAGGTGAAATTATTCCAAAGGTGACCGGCAAAAGCTGGGAAGATTTTGTGAACGACAGCATTGTAAAACCGCTGGGAATGTCCGCCACCATGGTGCTTTCCACCGGTGTGGAAAAGCAGCTGAACGTAGCCGTTCCCTACACAACCGCATATACCGGAA
>DATKHJ010000480.1:0-3147 GCA_035510335.1 Flavisolibacter sp.
GCGCACAGTCTTCTGCCTTTGGTGCTGGTGCAGATACCACACCGGTGAAGCTTCCCATTTTTGACGACCCTTCCGAGGGCCCCACGCCAGCGCCGCCGGCACCGCTTCATCCCGATAAACGGGTGGGTTATGCACTTGTGGGACTAGGCCATTTAACGTTGGACGAACTACTGCCCGCTTTTGGCCAATGCGAGTATTCGAAACCGGTTGCACTGGTTAGTGGTGATGCAGCAAAGGCCAGAAAAGTAGCCGATCAATATGGTATCGATCCAAAGAGCATTTACAACTACCAGAATTACGATGACATTAAAAACAACCCGGCTATCCAGGCCGTGTATATTGTGTTGCCTAATAGCATGCACGAAGAGTTTACGATAAGATCCGCTGCAGCAGGCAAGCATGTGCTTTGCGAAAAGCCCATGGCCAACACTTCGGCGGAAGCCAAACGCATGATTGACGCCTGTAAAAAAGCAGCGAAGAAATTGATGATTGCTTACCGCATTCAATACGAACCCAAAAACCGGATGGTGATGAAATGGGTGCGCAACAATAAATGGGGAAAGGTGCGGCTGATTGAAATGTTCAATGGGCAAAACATTGCCAACACTGATCAGTGGCGACTGAAGAAAAAATTAGCGGGCGGAGGTTCGCTGCCCGACATTGGTATTTACTGCCTGAATACAGCCCGTTTCTTACTCGGTGAAGAACCGGAATGGGTGAATGCAAGTTTATTTTCCACTCCCGGCGATCCGCGGTTTAAAGAAGTGGAAGAAAACGTTTTGTTCCAGATGGGTTTTCCCGGCGGCACATTGGTGAATGCCGCCACGGGGTATAGTGTGCACCAGTCGAGGCGCTACCGTTGCCTTGCCGACAAGGGCGGTTGGTTTGGGCTAGATCCTGCTTTTGCTTACCACGGTCTGCAAATGGAAGTTTCGGAAGTACGGGATGGACAGGATTGGCGTGAGCACCCGGAAGTACCGGAAAAAAATCAATTCGCATTGGAGATTGATCACATGTCGCAATGCATTCTCTATAACAAAGAACCGTACACGCCGGGTGAAGAAGGCCTGCAGGACCACCGCATCATGGAAGCCATTTATCAATCAGCGAAAGAAAAGAAGGCCATTCAACTGGAAAGGATTACAAAGATTGATGCCTTTCGCGGTACGCCGCCAAAAGAAGGAGCATAGTGAATTTTTCTGCAGTACAAATGCCCTCTTAAGTGAGTTAGTCTTTCAATCTTTCTTTCTCTGTAAGTGGGTTTCATGCAAAGGAGCAGAGAAGCGAAGGCGCATTGAATTTTATTCAATCTCCTCGTTAACTCTTTTTCTCTTCTTCTCTCCGGTAAAAACAAAAGACTCAACCAAAATGAATGATTGAGTCTAATAAACTATCGTCAGGAACTTAGAGGATTTGTAATTGTCGTCTTCTCACTTCAGCGACTGCATATCTATCACGTACCGAAACCGTACTTCCTCGTCCTGCATGCGGTCGAAGGCATCGTTGATGTCTTGCATTTTAATCATTTCTACCTGCGGTGCAATGCCTTTTTCTGCACAAAAATCAAGCACCTCCTGTGTTTCGGCAATGCCGCCAATTAATGAGCCGGCAATGCTCCGGCGATGAAACGCCACCTCGTTGTTGTCGGTTCCTTTTTTGTAATTGCCCAGCATACCAACCGTTACCAGCACACCATCTTTTTTGAGCAGCGTTACATAAGGGTTAATGTCAAACGGATCGGGAATGGTGATCATGATGAAATGAAAAGCTAGTTCATTTTCCTTCATTGCCTTCTCGTCTTCCGAAACAATGACGCTGCTGGCGCCAAGCTCAATGGCGGCCGAACGTTTTTCTTCGGTGGTGGTAATCACGGTTACATCGGCGCCCATGGCTTTGGCAATTTGTACGGCCATGTGACCTAATCCGCCCAAACCAACAATGGCAACTTTTTGTCCGGCCTTTACACCCCAGTGTTTTAACGGCGAATACGTGGTGATGCCGGCGCACAAAATCGGCGCTGCTTTTTTCACATCCAGTGCATCCGGAATGCGCAGCACAAAATCTTCTTTCACCACAATGTTGATGGAATAACCGCCGTAGGTATTGGTGCCATCAGGTTTCATAGGACCATTGTAAGTGGCAGTCCATCCTTTGGGTCCTTCGCAATACTGCTCCTCGCCTTCCTTGCACGATTCACACTTGCCGCAGGAATCAATCATGCAGCCCACGCCAACGATATCACCTTCTTTAAACTTTTTCACGCTGCCGCCTGCTTTTACCACACGGCCCACAATTTCGTGTCCGGGCACGCAGGGATACACGGTGTTGCCCCAGTCGTTTTTTACCTGATGAAGATCGGAGTGACAAACACCGCAGTACAAAATATCAATGAGCACTTCTTTTGCCTTTGGTTCTTCGCGTTCAAACTCCATTTCGTGCAGTTTGCTGAGAAGCGAACCCTTGGCGCCATAACCTTTGCTTTGAATTGTTGCCATAAAAATTTTTGTTGAGGAGTGGGTTGCTGTTGGGCATCCACACATTGCGCAAACAGCTTACGCCTGGTGAAAGAAATAAGTGCTGTATGCCCCGTGTTTGTTCAACAGAAAACCCGAATGTTTTGAAGCAGGTAAGAACAAAAGAATTGTGCCTTCTTAACAAAGCATAGGAGTAAGTATGAGGCGAATACCGCACTTTTGCTGAACAGAAAACTCAGCCGCCATGAAAAACACATTGTTCACTTCGTTGCTCATCCTGCTTTCTTTTGCCGCTAGCGCACAAACCAAACAGGCAGCCGACAGTAATGCAACACGGCATGGTTTGCCCGTGCTTCGCTCCTATGTTGCGCCGGATGTAGTGGAAAGAGCCAAGAAGAAATACGGACGCCAGCTTTACTGCATTGAAACCTCCAAAGCAGAGAACTGTGAGAACTCCTTTCTTGTTGGGTTGCTGCGCAACGGAAGACTGGAAATGGAGTGGATGTGCGACGACCCGAAAATGGTTATGCGCAGCAAGGAACAAGTTGTTTCCGGAAGCTGAGAAAAACAAATCCGTCGCAAACGCTACTAAGCGCCTTGCTTCCGTACGTATTTCGTAAGAATTACAATCTGCTGGCCTTCAATTTTTCCTTCAATCTGTTCGGTATTATCG
>DATKHJ010000481.1:0-5243 GCA_035510335.1 Flavisolibacter sp.
GTTGGCGGATGAGTTGAACATGCTGCAACTTTACCTGGAGTTGGAGTCATTACGCTTTCGCCAGTCATTTCACTACACGATCCAAACAGACCCGTCGATCGATGCGGAATCGTTGCTGGTTCCGCCCTTGTTGCTGCAGCCGTTCATTGAAAATGCCTTGTGGCATGGACTGATGTTGAAAGAAGGCGAGAAGCAGCTGCAAATCACGGTTTCCAAAGAAGGCGAACAGTTGCTGTGTGTAATTGAAGACAACGGCATTGGCCGCAAAAAAGCGGCAGAAATTAAAGCGCAGAAAATTGGCGCTGCGCATTTCGAATCGAAAGGTTTAAAACTCAGCCAGCAGCGCATTGAACTGCTGAAGGCAGAAGGCGGAAACGGATTTGTAAAAATTGAAGACCTTTATGAAAACGAGCTTGCATCGGGTACACGGGTTGCTGTTTATTTACCACTCATTTATACTTAATCAAATGCTATGATTCGAATCCTGATTGTTGACGACGAAGCGGCGGCTTCCAACATGCTGCGGCTGCTGATTGAAAAACAGTTCCCGGTACAGAAAGAGGTGCAATGCGTGAACGATCCGCAGGAAGCCTTGCGCATCATTCCGGAGTTTAAGCCCACCTTGTTGATGCTGGATATTGAAATGCCGGAAATGAATGGATTTGATTTACTGAACCGCCTGGGCAGCTGGGATTTCGACCTGATTTTTACCACGGCCTACGACCGTTATGCAATTAAAGCCATCCGGTTTAGTGCGCTGGATTATTTGCTGAAACCCGTTGATATTGTTGACCTGCAAAATGCATTGAACAGGCACATGATGCGACTGGAACATGGCAACCAACAGCAAGGAGCACTCATTGGTAATTTGCTCACCAACCTGAAACAAAAAGACGCCGCAAATTTTAAGCTGGCGCTGAGCACCAGCGAAGGCACTTTCTTTTTTGACCCCAAAGAAATTATCCGGCTGGAAGGCGAAAGCAACTACACCCGCTTTTTCTTCTCCAATCATAAACCGGTGCTGGTTTCAAAAACATTAAAAGAATACGAAGAGTTGTTAACCGTGCATGACTTTATTCGGGTGCACAAATCCTATCTTGTTAACCGCAGCTTTGTGCAGCACATGGACCGCGACGGTGTGCTGTGGCTGACTGATGGCAGCCACATTCTTGTTTCCCGCCGCAAAAAAGAAGAAGTGATGAAAGAGTTAACCGCAAAATAGACCTCAGGGCAATTGCATAACAAACACTGTTCCCTGTCCTTCCACCGACTGAACCTGGATGGTGCCTTTGTGCAGCATCACAATCTGCTTACACAGACTTAAGCCAATACCGCTGCCGGTTTTTTTGGTGCTGAAGAAAGGAATAAAGATTTTATCCAGCACTTCTTCCGGCATGCCCTGGCCGTTGTCGGCCACTTTTAAAATGATCTTTTTATCGAGCAACTGGTCGGCGGATAAGATAATCTTCGGCGCTTCTTTTTCCTTCACCGCTTCCAGCGCATTTACAATGAGGTTTATGAACACCTGTTCCATAAGGTTCACATCGGCCTGCATCTGAATGTCAGGATTGCGAAGGATGATTTCCAGCTCCACGTTCTTTTGTTCAAACGTCGGCTGCATTAGCTGGTGAAGGTTGGCAAACAATTCACGCACATAAATTTTCTTCAGGTTGAGCGTGGTAATCTTGTTCAGGTTACGGTAGGTTTCGGCAAACTTCAACAGGCCTTCACTGCGGCGTTTAATGGTGTCAATTCCCAGTTCAAGATCTTCCACCGCATCGTCCTGTAATTGCGGACTTGCCAGCTGCAGGCGGTTTTTTAATGTTTGCGCAAGCGAAGAAATCGGCGCTACCGAATTCATGATCTCATGCGTCATGACGCTTAACAGTTTTTGCCAGGCTTTCGATTCGGTTTCGTCCAGCGCTTCGTTCACGTTTTGAAATGCAATGAGCTTGTATTTTTTATTGTCTGTTTGAAAAGCGGTTGCCGAGAGTAAGGCTTTAAAAGTTATTTTGTCGAGGTGAATGGTGACGATTTTTGTTTCACCCGGACGCAGGGCCGACACTTCCTCAAACAGGGCCTTATCGCGGCGTTGCAGCGATTGTATGTTTTTGAGATAGGGCAGCTCCAGCATTTTCTTCAGCGTTTCATTCATCCACACCACCTCGCCGCTTTCCATGTCGTAGGAGAAAATGCCGGTGTCTACCAGTTCCAATATTTTTTGCAGGTACTGGTATTGTGTTTCTTTTTCCTTGCTGATGACTTTGAAGGTAGAATTGATTTCGTTGAAGCCTTTGCGCAGCGGTTGAATGTCGGCCGATGCATGCTTGACATCGAAATAGCGGGAGAAGTCGCGGTAATGAATCGCCTCTACAAACTGGTTCAGTTCGTCTTGCGTTTTTTTCTGAAATTTAAAAAACTCAATCAGCTGGTAACACAGCAGCGGCGCCAACAAAGCCAGCGGCAGGTACAGTTGTTTTACCACGAGGAAAGCCCCCAGTGTTAACGTCAAAAACAAAAATGCCGTGCGGAGAATGATCCGGTTGTAAGAGGTGTTAAACGTCATGCGGCCTGAAAATAATTTGATTGTTAAAACTCCCGCCAGCCTCCCAAATTCCTAATTCCAAATCCCTAATTCCTAGCTCCGTCTCTCCTAAATATCATACTTGCTCAAGCGCCGGTACAGCGCCGTTCGGGTGATGCCCAGTTCTTTTGCTGCCTTGGAAATATTGCCGTTGTTTTTTTCAATCACTTTTAAAATCGTGTTCTTTTCCACGGCGCTTAGGTTCGAATCTTCTTCTTTCTCTGCCGGCGCCGATTCAATAGGAGAGAACAGAATGTCTTTGCCGGTAAGCACATCGCCTTCGGCCATAATTACGGCTCTTTCAATGGCATACTGCAGTTCGCGAACATTACCCGGAAAATGATAGCCCAGTAATTTTTCTTTCGCTGTTTTATCCAGCTCAAGGTTTGGCTTCAGGTATTTGTTGGAATAGATTTTTGCAAAGTGTTTGGCCAAGAGAAGAATATCGTTTCCGCGTTTGCGCAGTGGCGGCACCACAATTTCAACCGTGTTGATGCGGTAGATTAAATCCTTCCGGAAACGGCTTTCGTTGGCCAGTTCATTGATGGGAATATTGGTAGCGCAAATCAGGCGAATGTCAATGGGCTTTGGTTCGTTGGTGCCCAGCCGAATCACCTGGCGGTTTTGCAAAACACTCAACAGCTTTGCCTGTTGTTGCAGCGAAATATTCCCGATTTCATCGAGGAAAAGTGTTCCGGTATTGGCAGCTTCAAAACGTCCTTCACGGTCTTCCCGTGCATCGGTAAAAGCGCCTTTTTTATGCCCGAACAATTCGCTTTCAAACAGCGAATCGGTTAACGCACCTACATCCACTTTTACAAATGGTTTGGTGGCACGATACGAAAAATGATGAATGGCTTTTGCAATCACTTCTTTACCGGTTCCGTTCTCGCCAAGAATTAAAATGTTGGCATCGGTAGGTGCAATCTTCTGCAGCTTGTAAAAAATATCCTGCATGACTTCCGACTCGCCCAGCAGTTCTTTTTCAAAAAAGGAAGAACCGTTTGGTACAACGCCAGCCGCTTTGTTCTCTTTTTTCTTTACCGCTTCTTTGATGGTGGTGAGCAGCTTTTCGTTGTGCCAGGGCTTCACAATAAAATCGTAAGCGCCTTCTTTCAGCGAACGAATGGCAAGATCAATATCACCATAAGCCGTAATCATAATAACCGATGCTGCCGAACGAAATTCCTTGATCTTTTTCAGCCAGAAAATACCCTCGTTGCCGGTGTTGATGGAGCTGTTGAAATTCATGTCCAGCAGGATAACATCAAAATCCTGTTTCGACAAAATAGACCGGATGTTCTCCGGGTTTTTTTCAGTAACAATTTCTTTTACTTCGGGTTTTAGTAGTAGCCGGACTGCAGTTAGTACATCTACATCGTCGTCAATAACAAGAATACTCGCCGTTTTCAGTGACATGGTAAAATTCGAATAATGGCAAAGTACGAAACGAATGTCATGCCATCAATCTAATCTTCTGAAAATGAACAGCCGCTGTTTCTGCGCTGAAAACCGGTGTATCAAAACCGGACAGTTTTTGTTCGCAAGCGAACAGGTTTGCTGCAACCGCTTTTTCTAAAACATTGAAAACCACGGTTTCTGCCTTTTGGCATCCTATTCCGTTTATTGGGCAGAACACAAACGCATTATCGTGGACAGAAAAATTGAACGCAAAGGCTGGAGCAAAAAAAAGGTGTACACCATCGCAGGAATTTTCTCGTTGGTGGCTCTCATCGGCGCCAGCATTTATTATACCTCCGGCGGATCGAAGCTGAACGTGGAAGCCGAACGCATTACCATCAGCGAAGTAAAGAAAGGCACCTTCCAGGAGTTTATTCCCGTACCGGGCATTGTGCTGCCGCAAACCACCATTTACCTTGATGCGGTGGAAGGCGGTAGGGTAGAAGAAAAATACGTGGAAGACGGCGCCATGGTGAAAAAGGGACAGCCCATTCTTCGCCTGTCGAACACCGACCTGGAATTAAGCTTAGTGAACCAGCAAACATCGGTGTACAACCTGCTCACGCAAATGCAGATTGCCAAAAACGCGGCGCTGCAAAACACCACGCAAAAGCTTAATCAGAAAACAGACGTGGAAAGCGCTTACAACGAAGCCAAGCGGGTGTACGATCTCAACAAACACCTCTTTGAGCAGAAAGCAATCGGCTCGCAGGAATTAAAGCAGTCAGAGATTGAATACAACTACCAGCTGGAGCGGATGAAATTAACCGACCGCATTCTGAAGCAGGATGAATCGGCCAACTCACAGCAGGTTTCGCAGGCGGCACAGTCGTACCAGGGTTCGCAAAATGCGTTGAACGTGATGCGCAAAAAAGTTGGCGACCTCATTGTTCGGGCACCGGTTGACGGGCAACTGACCTCACTGGATGCTGAAATGGGACAAAGCAAAAACAAGGGCGAACGCCTTGGGCAGATTGACATCATTAACGGTTACAAAGTGCGGGTGGACATTGACGAACATTATATTTCCCGGGTGTTTATTGGCCTGATGGGAGAAGCAACCGTGGCCGGAAAATCCTACCAGTTAAAAATCAACAAGGTTTATACGCAGGTGAACAACGGCCGCTTCCAGGTAGATATGTTGTTTGAAGGCGCTGTGCCGGAAGGAATTCGCCGCGGGCAAACGCTGCAAATACGC
>DATKHJ010000482.1:0-5668 GCA_035510335.1 Flavisolibacter sp.
GGCGCTATGGCAGCTATAACTTATGATGAAGGAATCAGAATTTATTACAAACGAAAAGTAGCAGAAGGCAAAAATAAAATGAGTATTTTGAATGCGGTTCGTAATAAACTGGTCCTGAGGATAGCGGCTGTGATTAGAGACAATAAGGAATACGTGAAAATAAAATCAGCGGCCTAAAAAAAGTCAAAACTTATTTGTTTTAACCATAGAAATCACAAACGCTTTGAACGTTGTGCGTAACCTACCTTAAAGAATGCGTAAATACTTTTTCTCTCTGTTCGTCTTAATCATATTTGCACATTGTTCTCCCAATGAAGTGACTTTGGTTCCTGAAATGTTCAGAACAAACTATGGGAAGATTGACGATAAAGCATTGCCGTTAAAGTTTGGCGACATGGTTCGTGTGACCGGCTCACAGGTAGATGCAATAGTGTTGGACGTGAAGAATGAAGAAGGAGTGAACTGGTTTGGCCTATGCTTCACGCAAAACAAATCCTTATTCGCCAGACACATTCCAAACGGTTACAATGGTTCTTGTTTACAGTTATTGGATTTCACCTATGTTAAAGAGACTGGACTGGATGCTCTGAAAAGAATTGGAACAGTTCCCATAGACTTCAACAAGATTGGTATCGGTGCAAATGGTGCTGCGATAAACAGAGAAGAGATTTTAAGGAGTTTTGAAATCGGCGTCAAGGAACGCCAACGTCCTGAGACACCTTGCGAAGCAAAAGCTAATACTTTGGAGCCTGTCAACGAATACTACAGAAATTTACAAGAGGTCTCCCAATAACCGGATACGCACAACATTTGCTTTTCGCAACTGCGGTTGAAGTACTGCTATGAAACTGAAGAACAAATTGGCTACTTTAGAATATAAATCAACGGCTGTACTGCCAATCCCGCCGCTACGGAAAGCAGTTTGACGTTAACCGCAATACCGATGCAAAGAGTACTGTTTATTTTGGTTTTTCTTCTGTTTTATTCCTCGACTTATGCCGACTCGCCGCCATGTTGGTGCAAATTTGAAGAAGAATCAGCAAATAAAAAATTTGTTGCTATTGTTGACCGTCCACAAAAGGATAGTTTAATCGACCCATGGAAATCTGTTTGGACGCTTACTGTTTATGAAAAGACGGCTAAAGGTAATCGCCAACTTTGGAAGATGAAATATGACTATACAGGCTATCCTGGAGGATTGCTTTCAGATGACGGACAAACGTTTGTCTATGTTGAGTTTTGGTACTATGCAAACAGCCCATTGGTTGACATTTATCGCCAAGGCAAGAAGGTCAACACGTCAGCATTGAAAGGATTAAACTTCAAAGTACCAAAAGGCAAGCTGGTGGAAACAGCATCCCATCACCTTTGGCTTTGGAACGAAGGGAATGCATATTCTTATAGAACCAACAATAAGCATCCTCTATTGGAGATCCGAACAATAGACGGCAGAAAACATTATATAGACGTTTCAAGTGGTCGATTTGCTTTTATAAACCGACGTGCGACTAACACAAGCTCTGTAAAATAGCGGATGACGAACTACATTTAGTCTATAAAACACCAATCAACGAAAAGAAGTAAATGAAGAAGCAGCTTTTCAAATTCCGCTACTTCACAAATCCTCTCTCCGTTGGTGGCAATATTAAAAACGTTTCCGTTCCAAAACTAAGTTGACAGAAAACCCTACAGTGTGACACAGACTTTCAGCAAGAACAAACTCAATCGGATGTTTCGCTTAGGCTATCATCTTGCCTTTGAGACAAAGCTCAAAAAGAAAGACTGGACCGACGTGTATAATCTTTGGTCCTGTGCCGCTTCAGGTGGACACAAACGAGCACAGTTTTATTTGGCTACTTGCTACGACCATGGTTTAGGGACTGAAAAAAACGTGGAAGAAGCCTACAAATGGTTTCTGAAAGCTGCAAAGCAAGGGCACATGGAGAGTCAGTACAATATTGGCTTTTTTTACTTCAAGGGTGAAGTCGTTAATCAGGATTATAAGAAGGCTGTTCGTTGGTACACCTTGGCAGCGACACAGGGTGACACGGAAGCACAAATAGATTTGGGCTATTGCTACCATTACGGTTTGGGTGTGACCACTGATGACGAGAAAGCTGTTTACTGGTATAAAAAGGCTGTAAGCAAAAACGACCCAAAAGCGCTTTACAACTTAGGGCTTTGTTATAAAAATGGAGATGGAGTTAGACAGTCAAAGAAGTGGGCAAAGTATTATTTAGACAAAGCCGCAGCGGGTGGACACAAACAAGCCTTAAGAAAATTGCAGTCTCTGGTATGATGGACAATATTGCCAGCAACAGCAGTTTTCTGCTATGCCGGCAGACCCAATACAGTATAAGCGTAGTGCATCTTTCAGCACCTGTTCCGGCTCGACGTTCAACGTTTGGCATAAGATATTATCTTCAACAATAAAATTTTTATCAGCTCCTGTTCGGGTCAGACGAACAATCAATCCCGGCACAGCAGAAAGCTGATGGACGTTAGGCGTCATGAAACTAAGCAGACTTCATAATATGGGATATCTATGACCAAGAGAACACTCTTGATATGGTTGATGTTAGTTAATCAGAATTTAATTGCTCAATTGCCTCAAAAATTTGATTCTCTATTCCATCATTATTATCACAAAGGGTTATTCGAAGGAACAGTATTAATTGCTGATGCGACAGGAATTGTCTATCAAAATGCATTCGGATTTGCGAATCACGACCATAAAATTCTCAATTCTTCGAACACTGTTTTTGGTATTGGCTCCATGTCCAAGCCCTTCACCGCAATGTTGGTATTACAACTGGTTCAAGAAAGAAAATTAGAGTTTGATGCTCCTATAATTCAGTACTTGCCCGAGTATAGAAAGGACATTGGCAATAAGGTTACCATACGGCACTTATTAACCCACACATCGGGCATACCTAGCTATACTGCTTTGCCCAATGTTTGGGAAGATTCTTTGCAATTAAATTATACGCCACTTTATATCGTAAAAAACTTCGGCAGCAAGGATTTGGAGTTTGAGCCCGGAACAAAATATAAATATGGCAATACCGGGTATTTCATTTTAGCTGTAATCATTGAACGGGTTACGGGCAAACATTTATCAGAAGTGTTAAGCGAGAAAATTTTTACTCCACTCAAAATGTTCAATTCAGGAATAAACGATAACAAAATACCGGTTAAAAATAAAGCTAGTGGTTACTACCGCTTAGGCAGTCAATACATCAATGAGCCTTACATCTATAACCCAAACACATATGGCGCAAGTGGTGTTCACTCTACCACCACCGACCTATTTCTGTGGGACAGGGCCTTGTACACGCAACAACTGCTTTCCAAAGAAAATATGCAGCTTTATACTTCGCCGCATTATAAGGTTGAAAAGGATTACGCATATGGTTTTGGATGGGAGTTTACACGTATTGGATTGACAAAGAGCGACACGATAGAAACAATGGAACATAGCGGTGCCATCCGGGGATTTCGTGCTAATATGTTCCGGATACCATTGGAAAAGAAGTGTATCATACTACTTTCTAATTCCGCAAATCAATCTGCCTATGAACTTTTTGAAAACAGCATGCATCTATTTCGCGGAAGACAGTGGAGTGAGCCAAAGAAATTACTGTCTGATACAATCTTCAACATCATTAAAGAAAATTCTGTTGAACAGGCCGTACAGCTTTACAAAAAATTAAAAGCAACAGATTCCACCAAATACGACTACAGCAGTTATGCATTAGAGCTATTAGGTGAGCGGCTCTTAATGCTGTCGATGTACAGTGAAGCTGCGGCTATCTTCCAATTGGCGGTGAGTGAGTATCCGTCATACACGCATGGATACTTGTACATGGGAAGAGCCTATGAAAAGTGCGGAAAAATTAAAGAAGCAATTATGGCCTATCAGAAGGCTGTTGCTGAAGGCAAAAATTCAAGACCAGGAATTGACGCTGCTTTTCAACTAAAGCATTTAACAGAAAGAAATTGACACACGAACGCATCACAGCGGTTTGGCGTCAGCGGGGCTGAACGAAGGAACAAGTAACGATTGTGCATTTATCAGCGGCAGTTCAAGCAGGACCATCACTACTAAAGAATAGTTCTTAAATTCATCAACAGTAAATCTAATCAGCTTTGGTTTGGCTGAACGAACAATGAATATCCCGCCGAACACAAAGCCGTTTTCCGTTAGCCGCCTATTGTACCATTCATGAAATTCGGAGCACTCATATTTGTCTTATTCCTATTCAGTTGCGTTTCTGAAGGCACTGATAATAAAGAAACGCAAAAGAATGTTTTCCAGACTCCTGAAACTTCAAAATTTCACCCAACATATACAAGTGAGCTGGAGGACACAATCCGGACGTTAGATTTAAGCTACTTATCTTTTGCTTGTCAATGCGCCAACTGGGTTAAGGCCAATGAACATGAGGACTATCAAAAAAAAGTCGCATTCGTAGATAGACCAATATTCGTTGAGCCAGCCGACAGCACTTTAAACTTGTCCGACACAATTGGTTATAGCGGTGATGTGATTCGCTTTACTGGGCAATTCTACAAGAATAAAGGTTATCCGAAGAACTATCCTGTCACGGAAATGAACCCAGATAAGGCAAGAGTATTTCGCTATACGAGATTTAAAATCCTGAGTAGTGGTTATGTAAACTTTAAAAAAAGCTAACGAACCAATCTCTTTCTTTCTCCGCGAGTCTCCTGCAAGGGACTCGGGGTTGGTGAGTGCACCGCGAGTCCTCTGTCAACACGCAGGACCACCCCACCCCAAGGAGAGACTCGCAGAGAAAGAAAGATGGCGAAGTAGTGAGTGATGAGTAGTTAGGAATTAGTCATTAGTAATTAATTGAACCCTCCTGAGAAACCAGGAGGGTTTTTGTTTGGGGAGGAATGATCTACTTAGCAGAAGGGCTGCTATGAGGCTTTTGTTGCGTCGCACTCTTGCATGGTTGAATCGCTATTCACCAAATGCTTTATGGTTTGATTGCCGTAATGCGCAATAGGTTTATGCAGAATTTCAAGGGTTTGAAAATTTTGCTGCTGCGCCTAGTTGCATATATCTTAGTGTTAGAGATTATTTGTCTCAAACACTCCAGCTATCATGATGGAAAAGAAGCCGACATCATTTCATTTAGATAGGTACTTTGTCGAGTTATTCGGCATAAAAAAACGATTGGTAGTTATAGACAGGTTCATAAATCTTGAAATAACCACTGGCACGGTTGGACTTGATGTAGAATTTGTTTGTTTACAGTTTAGGAAGCTACTTGAACAAATCGCAATGTTATCTCTCATAGCTCATGTAGATGAATACTCAAAAATTCAAAGTCGCTTTGCATCCCAATGGAACGCTAAAAAGATTTTAAAGGAAATTGAAGAACTAAATGAGAACTATTTTCCTATTCCAGCGAAAATTAATGAAGATGAACGAGGCAAATTTATCGACCCTATTCTGAAGACTGACTTTCTTTCAAAAGATGACTTTTTAGAGCTTTATCAAATTTGTAGTAGTGTCATCCACGCAGAAAATCCGTATGTAGACGAACCTAAAACTCCACGTCCAATAGAAGCAACATTCAAAAGGTGGTATAACAAAGTCTATAATTTAATTAATTCAAGTTGCTAGTTAATCGGTGAGTTT
>DATKHJ010000483.1:0-64404 GCA_035510335.1 Flavisolibacter sp.
GTACTGCGCAATGGAAAAGATACCGTAACAGTGGTGGCCAAGTCGAACGACAAGGCGCAGATAGGGGTGCTTTCCAAAGACCCATACGAACTACTGGGTTCTGAAAAGAAAGAGTACGGTTTTTTTGAGTCGATTCCGGCGGGCATTAATTATGGCGTTGAACGTCTGGGTGATTATGTAACAGGCATTCAACTGTTGTTTACATCGAAGGAGCACAAAGTGCAGGACAACCTCGGTAGCGTGATTTCAATTGGCAAAACGTTTGGTGGTACCTGGGACTGGCAGCGCTTTTGGACGATGACGGCGCTGTTTTCAATCATTCTTGCCTTCATGAATATATTGCCGATACCAGCATTGGATGGCGGACATGCCCTGTTTACCATTTATGAAATGATTACCGGACGCAAGCCCAGCGATAAGTTTATGGAGTATGCGCAGATGGTGGGCATGGTGTTGCTGCTTGGCCTGATGTTGTATGCGTTTGGTCTTGACATTTGGCGGCTTTTCCGCTAACCAAATACGATTAATTTTTTCAAGGGCTGCAGCAATGCAGCCTTTGTTTTTTGCTTCTTATTTAAGAAATAGAATGGCTGCAAAACAGTTTGAAATTCGTAGATTTGCCGACTGTTCATTTTGCTGAATATGATTACTGAACGTACAAGAGTGCGACGCAAGTTAAGCTTCATAGTAGTACTGGCCTCTGGTACAAAATCCAAAATCGTAAACCGCAAATCCCAAATTATTCCGGGGCCGTTTGGTTTTGACAGCATCGATCTTTGAAAGTGTAAGCATGCAGAGCGTTGTATCATTAGCTCTTAAATCTGAAGATTCGAACTATAAATGGCAATACTCAGTATGCCATGGCTGCCTAATCAGTGATTAAGTAGTCATTAGGGCCGCCGCGCAGGTTCGCCACTTTCCAAGCGCCGCCGCCGACTCAAAACAAACAGTGGATGCGGTGAGAGAAGGCTGTGACTCTCACCTAAGACTATCCAGCTAAGGACGTTGTTGGTTTGTTCCGTTCCGGCAATTTCCCGACAAGCAATTCGGAATTAAGCATGTAGAAAGCTTTTGAATGTCATGTTTGGACACGGGTTCGACTCCCGTCGGCTCCACCTGACGGGACAACTCTAAATTTTTAAAGGGTTGTCCCGTTTTTTTTCCGCTGAAACCCTTGTCTGTGGCGGATATCAGCAAAACAGCTTCATTGATTTTCGGAGTTCGACTTTTATTTTCAGAAATTGTGAGCTTTTCGGGAAAAATCGAACTCACGATATCTCTTTTCGCCTGTACACTGCTTTTTTGATAAAAATTCGGCAAGTTTTCAAGCAAATGAATCCCGGATTTAGTGAGTCGTTGAAACTCTGTTTCAGTTGGGGTGGAAGGAGTTAGTTCTGTTTTTAGCTTTAGCAGCTCGTTACTGTACCTTGTCTTCGCTTTTTTATAAGAATCTGCATCGATTACTTTATCCAAAAAATTGTCATCAAGGCTTTCAAGGCGCTTTTCTAATTGAGCAATTTCACTCTTCACTTTTTCTAAAGGCCGTGTAGCAGTCTTTTGCTTTCCCAGCAGTTTTTTCACCATTGCTTCATAGAGTTTCTTTGCTCCATTAGTCACTTTTAATTCGGAGAGAATCTTTTCCATCTTTTCGTGTGTCGTTGCCGATCGAATGCGGTGCCCTCCGCAATGATTACAATGGTAATAATGATGTCGGGCACCAGTCTTGCTCCTGGATGCACTGCCGGTTAATGGTTTTTCGCAGGATTCACATAGCAGAAGTCCACGTAGTGGTAGTTCATCATTAAACGTCTTGGGTTTGGCGACCTGCTGAACTTTGTAATTTGATTGTAATAGGATCTGTACTTTTTCAAAAACATTTCTATCAATCAATGGCTGATGTAGTCCCTTAACATAATATCCTCCCTTCTCGCTTTTGACATGAATTTCTCCTATATAAACCCTATTTCTAACAATAACGGAAAAGGTTGTTCGTGGTATGTAAAATCCTTTTTTCTTGACCCATTCACGGACTTCTGCTTGTGATTTTCCGCGAGCTAGATCTGAGAAGATTGATTTTACCACTTGGGCTTTTTCACTTGGAACAATGATTGGTTTGTTCCCTCCGTCTCTTGTGTTCTTGTAACCATAGGGTGCATGACCCATCCACCGTCCGCTATTAGCGGCAGCTCTCACACCTTCTGTGATTTTAATGCTTCTTCTTTTATTATCGATATCGGGAAGAGCCAGATATACCGATAGAATCATCAAGTTCTCGGGTACAGATAGGTCAAGTGGTTGTTCAATGGCTTGTACCTCAACACCAAGATTTTTGAGCGTGTCGATCATGGCAAAGGACTCGGTAAGGTTTCTTGAAAATCGATCCCAACTAGATACCAAGAGCAGGTCTACTTTTCCTTTGTTTCCTTTTAGATACTGGAGAAGTTTTTTAAACTCTGGGCGATTAAAGTTCTTAGCAGAATGGTCTTCTTTAAAGATATTGACAACAGCGATGTTTTCCCGTCTGCAGTGCTCGGAGAGCTTTTCTACTTGAATGTCCAGGCTGTAGCCTTTGGCCTGTTCATCAGAGCTTACGCGGGACATGAGGATGGCACGTTTCATATTGGTCGGTTTACAAAGTGTTTGTTAGTTGGTTTGTTTTGAAGGCTAGCTACGTTTTGTTTTTATAGCTAGCCTCTTATTTGTTTTACTGTTTTAGTTTTTATCCCTTCTTAGTTTCCTTCTTTTTCCAACAGCTCGTAATAGGTCTGTACCGTGAGTTGGGCAAAAAAGAAAACGAGCTCGCTGATCTTTTTTACTTCTTCGTCCGTGTATTTTATGTCGCCTTCATTGAGGATGTTTTTGCATGTTTGATGATCTAACATGTTTGGCTCCCTTGTTCTTTGGCAGGCGTCCTAGGGTTTCTAGGTTATCCCACCCGGGTGCAACCATGTGATTAGCTGGGGTCTCCAGTTCAATTGTCTTTTTGTTTTGCTGTTTTGGTTTTTATTTGTTCGTTACAGTTTAATCTTTTTGGTACTGGTGTAGGAGAGAGGCCCTTCACCGTTGGTATTGATCTCGATTCTTTCGTAGCCTCCTTTTAAAAGCACTTCGGTAAGTCTTGCCTCTACACTTACTTTCTTTTTCTGGGTAATTTCGAGGGTCTTCATACCACCTTCTCCGTTATAGATCACCTTAATGGAGGTAAGGCCCTCTTTGCGTGAGTGCTCAATGAGTTGCCATTCTTTCTCAGCCAGAAGCTGCCGCTTCACTTCATCCTTGATCAGAGGAAGGCTCACAAAGAAGTGAATCACTTCCTTAAGTGAAATACAGATATGCGAACCCATAGAGGGCCTTGCGCCATCCTTTACTTCGGAAAGGGTAAAGTCAGGGGAATGGAACTGGTGATTCCCTTTCTTGTCGATTAACAGGTATACATCTGACTTTCTTCCCACCACATAGTAGATATAAATGGAAAGCAGTGAAAAGCTCAGTTTCTGTATTTCCAGTTGTCTGGAGAGGTACTCATCCAAAATAGGCCTGATTTGATCGGTTCCCACACCATAGTTTTTCGACAGTACTTCTTCTACTTCTTTTCTGGACTGTTTGAGCTGCTTTGCTACTTCCTTGTGATCAGGAGGGGAGAGGAGCTCGCCTTTCAAAACAGCAATCTTTTCTTTCTCTACGCCAAAATCGCGAAGCTCCCGCACGATCCCTAGCCAGACCAGGTCAAAAAAGGAAAAGCGGCGGCGTTTGCCTTCTTCAAGTTGTGGTGGTAGCACGTTAACGCCCTCGCCCCAGTAGTTCAAGATGCGGTGGTAGTTGGATAGAAAAGACATGGCTTCCTGGGAGTAGTCCTTCTGGAAAAGGGGAGCCAGTGATTGGATGTCAAGGTCAGCCAGCATTGGTTGTGCTTTACTCATTTTGGTAATTTACGGTCATGTAAATATAGCTACCAGTTTTCCGAATTACAAAATCTAATTTTCGGAAACAGGAAAAAGATAGTGGTTCGTTATTTTTGAAAACAACAAACACCATACGAATGTCTTAAATAGTAGTAAAAAGTAAAATGCGACTGTAAAAAGAAAGTTTTCAAAAAGTTTGTTTTTGGCTGGAATTTACCATTCTTAGCGTCACTTAGCGATTTATAGCGCTATAAGTCGCTAACTCAATTAAACTGAAACTCATTAACCATACTTTTTTAAACCAATTATTCTGTCGTATGAAAACAAAAAACATGAACTACCAAACCGTCTGCCATTACTGTGGGATTATTTTTGAAAGTAACCGTTCCACTGGTAAGTACTGCGAAGGTCACAATGCGATGTACCACCTAGCAGCCGGACCAATGCTCAAGACCAGCCATGTTTTAGGTACAGATGGCGTCCTCTTTGATGTCGATCCATACTTGGAAGCGGTCTATAACCAAAAGGAGAAAAAAGGAAAAGAGGGCTGGCATCAAGGAAACTACGAATTCCAGCTTCGACGTGAATTTAACTACAAAGGACCACTTCCGAAAGGAAGCGAGTACCTCGTTCTAGGCAGCTACGTAATAAAACGCTGGGTTGACCAAAAAGAAGCGACAACGCCAATATACCGAGTGAAGCCATTTAAATTACTAACACCACAGGAAAGAGCTACACAGGTATTCGAAGGAAAAAGAAAATGCTTTTAAGTATTATATGAAAAAAGGCAGTGTCACATTAGTTGGATGTGAAGGATTTTTAGGTTAGATAACCAACTAGCCAACCAAGCTCACTTCCTCCTCCACTTTTGCCAAATGACAACTATGGAGCCAGCAGCGCTTTCTAACTTTGCCGCATGGAAGATTTTACTGCCTATCTCTTGCAGTTTGGTAACCTGAACGGCCAGCAAATTGACCTTGTTAAAAGCAAGGCCTCAGAAAGAGCACTTCGCAAAGACGACTATTACTGGGAAGCAGGGAAACGAGTGCAGCAGATTGGCTTTCTGACTGAAGGTGTGCTCCGGGTTTATTATTACAACAAAAAGGGCGAAGAAATTACACGTTACTTTATTGACGAAAACCACCTGATTTTACCGAGCCATACGGTTGACGAAATTTATACGCCTTCTGAATACCTCTCAACCGTTACGGATTGCAGGCTGGTTGTTTTTTCAAAACAAGCCTGGCGAGAAATTGCTGAAACCGTTATCGGTTGGGACGCCATCGTACAAAAAATAATGGCCAAACATCACCGCGAAAAAATAGAAAGACGCGGCGAACTGGTTTCGCAAGATGCAACGACACGCTATCTTGATTTTACGGAGAAATTTCCAAACCTGGTGAACCGTGTGCCCCTGGCTTTTATTGCTTCTTACCTGGGCATTACTCCTTCTTCTTTAAGCAGAATCAGAAAAAATATCCGCTGAAACTCGTTTTTGCCAAATGGCAAGTGTCTTTGGCCTTTCGTGAAGAACCTTTGTGGTGTCACATTTAAAATCAATAAAAATGAACACCAGAAAATTAGGGAAAGGCGGGTTGGAAGTCTCCTCACTGGGCTTTGGTTGCATGGGCTTAAGTTTTCCAAACGCACCCACAAAGGAAGAAAGCATAAAGCTGATCCGTTCGGCCGTTGAACAGGGCATTACATTCTTTGACACCGCACAGGGTTATAGCGACAATGAGCTGTTGGTTGGCGAAGCACTTGAACTCCTGCGCCGGGAAGTTGTGATTGCCACCAAGTTCGGTTTCAAAGACGGCAATGTGCGGTTCGGGCCTGATAGTCGGCCCGAAACCATCAAAGCGGTTGCCGAAGCGTCTTTGAAAAGACTGCGAACCGACGTGATTGATTTGTTTTACCAGCACCGGCCCGACCCGAATGTTCCCATTGAAGACGTTGCCGGAACGGTGAAGGATTTGATCGGGCAGGGAAAAGTAAAGTATTTCGGGCTGTCGGAAGCCAGTGCCGAAACCATCCGCAAGGCGCATGCTGTGCTGCCGGTAACGGCTTTGCAAAGCGAATACTCCCTGTTTTACCGGGAGCCTGAAAACGAGATCATCCCGGTACTAGAAGAACTGGGAATCGGGCTGGTTCCTTTCAGCCCGCTGGGCAAAGGATTTTTGACCGGCACCATTAATGCAGACGTGGCGTTGGCGAAAGATGATCCAAGAAACATGTTGCCCCGTTTCAGCCAGGAGAACCGGCAGGCCAACCAGGCGCTGGTGGACCTGGTTACGTCCCTTGCGAAAGACAAGGCCGCAACGCCTGCACAAATTGCCCTAGGCTGGTTGCTGGCGCAAAAACCATTTATTGTGCCCATCCCGGGAACATCAAAACTACATCGCCTGCAAGAGAACATTGGTGCGACAGGTGTTTCCCTAACGGATGACGAGTTACACAAGATCAACGCAGCCCTGGCGACCATCAAAATTGCAGGGGAACGCTACCCGGCACAATTACGCGGCACAGCAGAAAGAAAATAGGTAACCACGTAACTGAGAGAAAAGCCGAATGCCGCCACACCTCCAATGCTTTTGGGGTGGTACTAACACGTGGTTATACTACGTGTTCGTTTCAAACGGTCATTGAACTACAAAATATAAAACAGTAACCTTTGTTCGCGTCTCTGTGCGAACGTACCAATAGTGATATTGTTGGTGCAAACGCCATCAGGAACGGCCGCACCTTGCATGGCACCAGTAAAATTGCTACAACCTTCCATGATTTGAACACAGCAACTATTCCGGGCCGGCAGACCTTTGTGGTCTAAAACCACAACATGGAACAACTGAATAAAATAGCGTTGGGTACACAGGGTTTGCAAGTACCGCAAATGGGTTTGGGCTGCATGGGCATGACCGGTTTTGGTGAGGCTCATATGTATGGTGAAGCAAATGAACAGGAGGCCATCGCCACTATCCACCGCTCCTTTGAACTGGGCGGAAATTTTTTAGACACGGCGGATTTATATGGTCCCTTTGAAAATGAAAAGTTGGTTGCAAAAGCAGTTGGCAATACTCGCAGCCAGTACATCATTGCCACCAAGTTTGGCTGGGAAATAAACGATGCAGGGCAGGTAACCTGGCAAATCAACGGCAGGCCTGACTATGTACGCAAGTCTGTGGAACGGTCGCTGAAAAACCTGGCTACCGACTATATTGATTTGTACTACCTGCACCGATTGGATAAAAGCACACCAATTGAAGAAACCGTAGGTGCCATGGCCGAGCTGGTGAATGAAGGAAAGGTCCGTTACCTGGGGCTGTCGGAGATGTCGGCTGAAACCGTAAAAAAGGCCCATGCCGTGCACCCCATCTCTGCTTTGCAAACCGAATATTCCTTGTTTGAAAGAGGGGTGGAGGCCCGTGGTATCATGCAAGCAATGGAAGAGATGGGCATAGGCTTTGTGGCTTATTCGCCTTTAGGCAGGGGTTTCCTCTCCGGCAATATCCGCAGCATTGACGATTTACCCAAGGATGATTTCCGACGCAATATTCCTCGGTTTCAGCCACAGTATTTTGATAAAAACCTGGAACTACTCGGAGCCATTGAATCACTGGCAAAAGAGAAGGCGATAACGCCTTCACAAATTGCTTTAGCGTGGACAGTCCAGAAAGGTGCCTTGCCTATACCCGGTACCAAACGAAGAACCTACCTGGAACAAAACATTGCCGCTGCCTCGGTAACACTCAGCGAGGCAGAGATGCAAAGCCTGGAAAGCATCGTACCGCTGGGCATTGATACCGGTAACCGGTATGATGAATTCAGCATGGGACTGTTGGATTAAGCTGCTCATGCAAACCATCGTTCTGGCTGCTTATGTCTGCTAGCAAAACTCAGCAAGCATAAGCAGCCATATACCGCAATCAACAACCGTAATTTCGCAAAATGACCAACATTCAAACCATCACGCAGTTTCACCGGTTAACCTCCTTGCCGGAGCCGCTGCATCCCCTGGCCAATGTGGCCCGTTCGGAACAGTGCCAGTACAAATCCGATGGCACTTGGGATCAATTTTTCACCCAGTTTTACTGCATTGCATTGAAGCACGACGTAAAAGGAAAAATCAAGTATGGCCAGCAGTTGTACGATTATGACAAAGGCGTGATGAGCTTTACAGCGCCACGCCAGGTGCAGTCGCTGGATGTGTCGAATGTGGAATGTGGTGCCGGGTTGCTTCTCTTTTTTCATCCAGATCTGCTACTGAAATATCCGCTTGCAAAAACCATTGGGCAGTACGGTTTCTTTGCCTATGCCGTAAACGAGGCCCTACACCTTTCGGCTGCAGAAGAAGCGGATATGGTGGCTATCATCAACAAGATTGAACAGGAGTCAAAACATATTGACCGGCATACACAAGACATCATTGTATCGCAGATCGACCTGTTGCTGGCTTACGCCAACCGTTTTTATGAGCGGCAGTTCATTACCCGTAAGGCTAACCAGAGCGATTTGCTTACCCGCTTTGAAGCGGTTGTGGAGGCATATTTTTCGGCTGACGAACCAGGTGAAAAAGGCTTGCTGACCGTGCAACAAGTCGCTGCTGCCCTGCGTCTTTCCCCAAACTATTTAGGAGATATGCTGCGCACCTTAACGGGTCAGAACGCCCAGCAGCACATTCACGAAAAGCTCATTCAGCATGCCAAGGAAAAACTTTCCACCACTTCCTTATCTGTTCGTGAAATAGCCTATGCTTTAGGCTTCGAACATTCACAGTCGTTCAGCAAGTTGTTTAAAAGCAAAACCGCACAAAGCCCGGTGGAGTTTCGGCAATCGTTTAATTAAAGTACAGCACCGTGCCACTGGACTTTCGGATTGATTTGCTGTTATTACCTTGGTTAATGACGGACAACGGAGTATGACTTTAATGGAGGCGGCTTGCTTTTACCGCTCCCAACCAACTCCTGACCTCGGGAGGTGGTGAAGACAAATTTGAGGGTCCGACACTCCTTCTTCACCCGGACTTTTTAAAAGGAGCCGACTTGTCCGCCAGCATTAAAAACTATGGATTGTTCAGCTATAATACAAATTAAGCGATTCAGTTATCCGCAAAGAGTAAGGTGTTGTAAAAACATTTTTTTATACACAGTACTAGCTGGAGCAACGGATAAACCATTTTAGCCAAAACGCAATCATCAACCGGATTTCACTTTTACTCAGTTATAGCGAACGTTTTTATGAAATACAATTCATCATGGGAAAGCCTCTCAACAATGATTTGCTATCCAGGATGGAACAGCTTTAGAAACTTACTTTCAGGAAAACAAGGCATTAACATAAGGTGTGCTTACAGTTCAGTACCTGGCGAATGGTCTGGCTTTATCTTCAGGATATCTGAGTGATAGGCTGCGAAGCCTCATCGGCATGAATGCGCAATAACACATTCACCAAAAACTGCTGGAGCAAACCAAAGTATCGTTGTCGGAAAACCGGCTGGATATATCGGAAATCGCCTTTCAGCTTGACTTTTAACATCCGCTGTCATTCAAAAAAATTTTCAGGAACAAAACAGCGATGAGCCCTAACGAGTATAAAGAAGCTGAGACATCGAACGATTTTTTGGCTTTACAAAACAATGCTTGTAGCAAGGGTTTTCTAAAATGCAATCGTTGATTTAGCTACAACAATCATTGATTGGGTTACGTATGCCCGTTTGCGACATGCCAGCTTTGTGGTGTCAATGATTAACAACTAAAAACAATTAAAAATGGACACAAAAAAAGTATGGTTTGTTACCGGTGCATCAAAAGGTCTGGGGTTAGCGCTAGTGAAAGAACTATTGAACCAAGGATATCATGTAGCTGCTACATCCCGCACGGTTGAAAGCCTGGAAAAAGAAGTAGGAACATCCGCCAACTTCCTGCCACTGGAAGTACAACTGGCCGATGAAAAAAGCGTAGGTAGCGCCATTGCCAAAACTATTGAAGCATTTGGAGGCATAGATGTAGTGGTAAACAATGCTGGCTACGGACAAATTGGTACGCTGGAGGAATTGAGTGATGAAGAAGCTCGCCGCAATTTTGATGTGAATGTGTTTGGAGCGCTGAACGTTATTCGAAGTATAATGCCGCATTTTCGCGGCAAACAGGCTGGTTATATTATCAACGTTTCTTCCATTGCAGGCATGCTGGGAACTTTTGCTGGCTTCGGCGTGTACTGTGCCACCAAATTCGCTATGGTGGGGTTTACCGAATCCTTATCAGCAGAAGCAAAAGAATTTGGCGTGCAGGCAACGGTTGTGTATCCCGGTTACTTCCGCACCAGCTTTTTAGATGGCGGCTCGCTCAGGCTTCCGCAAAACCCGATTCAAGAATACACAGCCGCAAGAGCTTCCGAAAGCTGGCACGAAACAGAAATGAAAGGCAACCAGCCGGGCAGTCCGGAAAAAGCAGCCCTGGCGTTTATTCAAATGGCTGAAAGCAAAAATCCACCATTACATTTTGTAATGGGAAGTGATGCCTTTGGTATGGCGAAATCAAAAATAGAAATACTGGAAAATGAGCTGAGTACCAATGAAGGGTTGAGTAAGTCAACTGATTTCTAACTAAGGGGCATAGAGACAGAGCCGCAAAGGTTCTGTCTCTTTCTTAAATTTGAAAAGCAATGAAAGGGAAAAGCGTTTATCAGTTTAATAGCATCCAGGAGTTTCACAAAATGGGCGGACTACCCAAACCCGAACATCCACTGGTAAGCCTTGTGGATTACAGCCTGGTTGACTACCAAACCGAAGGGGAAATTGGTTGGGTGCAAAACTTTTATTCCATTGGCTTGAAGCGAAACATTCAATGCAAGTTTCGCTACGGCCAGCAGCAATATGATTTTGATGAAGGGCTGATGTCTTTTATTGCGCCGGGCCAGTTGGTGCATCTTACCCTGGACAAACCGGTTGTAAAACCTTCGGGCTACCTATTGCTGATTCATCCCGATTTTCTCTGGAATACGCCGTTGGCGAAATCCATTCAGCGATACGAGTTTTTTGGATATGGCGTAAACGAAGCCCTGTTTCTTTCAGAAAAAGAAGAAGTTATTATAACTGGCATTCTTCATAATATTCAGCGTGAATATCTTTCCAGCATTGATAAATTCAGCCAGAACATCATCATTGCGCAGATAGAAGTGTTGCTGAATTACAGCGAACGGTTTTATCAACGACAATTCATTACACGGAAGAAAAGCAACCACCAGGTTTTGGAAAAGTTGGAAACTATTCTTAAT
This sequence comes from Flavisolibacter sp., assembly GCA_035510335.1. Lineage (GTDB taxonomy): Bacteria > Bacteroidota > Bacteroidia > Chitinophagales > Chitinophagaceae > Flavisolibacter. Next base: position 11,175 of record DATKHJ010000483.1, read on the forward strand.
GATTCGTTTAGTAACGATAACCCGGTTCACAACGGCCTGCCCACAGCGCAACAGGTCGCAGGGCTGCTAAACATCTCACCCAATTATTTAGGCAGTCTGCTGAAATCATTGACGGGTCAAACTACCCAGCAGCACATTCAGAACAAACTGATTGAAAAGGCAAAAGAACGCTTATCAACAACTACGTTGTCTGTTAGCGAAATTGCTTACGAGCTTGGGTTTGAACATCCGCAATCCTTCAGCAAATTGTTCAAGAACAAAACCAATACATCACCTTTAGAATTCAGGCAGTCATTTAACTGATAAAAGCACCACCGCTTTGACGCTTTACCATAAAAGCAAATATTTTTTCAATAGGGCAAGGCTATTTCTGATTTACTGGTGTTTCAATAATCAAAAATTCACTTCCAGCTTCCACATGAATAGGAACAGTGTCGGTTTCCCAAATGCCAATGGCATCTCTTGGATGTAGATATGTTCCGTTAACCCGAATCTTACCGTCAATCAGAAAAATAAAAAGACACTTGTTTGCCGGTTGAAATCGGTATGTCATTTCCTGTTTCTCTTCGAAGTAACCCAATGAAAGTTTTGCGTTCTGATTGATCCAACAATGTTCCAGTCCTTCTTCGCTGGAAACAATCGTTTTCAAACTATTCCTTCTTTTTTCTTTTGGAAAATTGCGTTGTTGGTATCGGGGCGTAATATTCTGAAGTTTGGGTTCAATCCATATCTGCAGGAAATTTACTTTTTCATCGCCGATATTGTATTCTTCATGGCGCAAACCGCTACCGGCACTCATGATTTGTACCCCGCCTTCTTCAATCTCTGTTTTGTAGCCCATGCTGTCAATGTGGTTCATTGTTCCTTTCAATAGAACAGAGATGATCTCCATATTGGCATGTGGATGAATGCCAAAACCTTTTCCCCCTTCAACAAAATCATCGTTAAAAGCTACCAGTGTACCAAAGGCGCTGCGCACCGGATTGTAATAGTCACTAAAGCTGAAATAGAAATTGCTTTTGAGCCAGCCAATGTCTTTTGTGCCTCTTTCGTGTTTGCGAAAAATTTGTGATTTCATCTTGCGGTCTGTTTTTCGTTTATGGAAGGAAACACCAGTTTATTCGCTAGTTCAATTTCATCCTGGTTAATGGTGTGTGCCATGCCTGCATACAGCTTTTCTGTAACGTCGGCATTCATATTTTTGAGGATGTTTGTTGTGGCATACACTCGCTCTACGGGCACATGCATATCGGGATTGCTACTACCAATGAAAACAGGCGTTCCGGCAAAATCACCTTCATAGTTTTCCGGGTAGATTTTATCACCAATTAAGCCGCCAGTAAAGGCTACTACGCCACCGTAACGTGTGGCATTGCGGGTGACAAATTCCAGCGTAAGACAAGCGCCTTGCGAAAATCCAAGGAAATAAATGTTTTCAGGCGGTACACCGTCGCTTTGCAAATCATTGATCATTTCTTTCAGCAATTGCAGGGCCGATGAAAGCCAGGGTTCGTTCTGCTGCGGCGGCGCTAAAAAGGAGTAGGGGTACCAGGTATTGCTCGTTGCCTGCGGCGCAAGCAGCGTAAAGTCAGTTACATGCAGGTGTTCCGCTAATGAAAGAATACCTTCAGCGCTGCCGCTACGGCCATGCAGCATAATCAGCACTTTACCGTCCTTGTTTAATTCTTTTCCTGCAGCAATGATATTTTTTGTGTGCATGTTATCGGTAGTTGTCAGGGTTGATAGAAATGGGTGGTAATGAATTTTCAATCGTCTCCCGGTCGTCTTCAAATTGTGCCGGGAGTTTTAATGCTTCACCCAAATGTTCCAATGGTTCGTCAATGGCAAAGCCGGGGCCCGATGTTGCCACTTCGAACAACACGCCACCGGGTTCACGGAAATAGATGGAGGTGAAATAGGATCGGTCAAGAACAGGTGTAGGATTGAGCATGCGGTTTGCGATGCGAAGCCGTACTTCTTCCTGCGCTTTTTTATTAGGAGTGGCAAAAGCCAGGTGATGAACCGTACCGCTTCCGGCAAGACCTTTCATGCTGTCGGGTGAGCAAAGAATGTCGACATAATTTCCAGGCGAATCTGTTGCGGCAAACCGGAACCGGTTCCCTTTTTCTGCAAGAAGAACATGGTCCAGTTGTTCGGTCAGCAAGGCCGCTGTGCGTTCATAACCTTCTTCCCAAATTTCCACGTTGTAAAATCCTTTGATGGCGTGTTTCGGCGGCACAGGCCCTAAGGCATTTCCACTTCTTGCATCCCTTTCATTAAACACTAACTCCAGACCCATGCCGTCTTCGTCTTCAAAATAAACAACAATCTCGCCGCCAAACCGCTCCTGCGGTTTTTTGTGTTGAATGCCAAAACGCTTAAATCGTTCCAGCCAGAAATTCATTGACGCCATCGGCACGGAGAATGTTGTGGTATTGAGCATGCCTTTTCCATGGCGGCCATTCACCAAGCCCCGGTAAGGAAAGAAGGTGAGAATAGAGCCCGGCGTTCCGCTTTCGTCGCCATAATAAAAATGATACACATCCGGGCCATCGAAGTTGATTGTTTTCTTTATCAGCCGCAAACCCAGGATGCCAACATAGAAATCCAGATTTTTTTGTGCATTGCTGGCAATGGCTGTGACGTGGTGAATACCGGTGATTAATTTGTCCATAAGTCTTCATTGTTGTTTTGCTTTTGCGCTGCCTCAATTTCTGCTTTTAATTTTCCAATTCGCCAACGACTTCACCACGTTCAGAAATCTGGAAGCTGGCCCTGCCGTTTTCATCTATATGTAGCTGGATGTCTTCCATCTCTTTTGTTTTTACAAATGCTTACTGAAGCAATGAAGGCAACACTTTCTCTATTTCCTTCCGGCTTGCTTCATACTGAGCCGGCAGCATTAGATGCGTGCCTAATTCGTCTTTCTTTTCGTCCACAGTAAATCCAGGGTTGTCGGAAGCCAGTTCAAATAACACGCCACCCGGCTCACGGAAATAAAGGGAGTAGAAATAGTTGCGGTCGATTTTTTCGGTGGTGTGCATACCGGCGCTTTGTACTTTCTCCCGGAACTCCATTAGAATGTTGTCGTCTTTCACACGAAAAGCAACGTGATGGTTTGTGCCGGCTGCATTGATGCCCTGGTGGCCGCTCGGTTCTTCTACGATGTCAACAATATTAGCGGTTTCGATGGCATCAGTACTGTAGCGGTATCGACTTCCATCCTGCTCCGATAAAGTATAGCCGAATATATCGGTCAACACGTTGGCTGTCGCTTTTGCATCCCGAAGCGTCAATACAATGCTGTGAAATCCTTTGGTCGCCGTTTCTTCGGATATTTCGCCTGTCGTCCAGGGCTGGCGGTTGTCCGCTTTTTTTGTTTCAATGAGATTCAATTGCAGCCCATCGGGGTCTTGCAAACTGATATAAGTTTCACCAAAGCGTTCAGCAATGTTGTTATGAATTGCCTTGAACCGTTCCAAACGTTCCTTCCAAAATGGCAGACTGCCTTTTGGAACCGAAAAACCAATTTCGGTTGCCATGCCTGTGCCTGCAAAACCCTGGCGAATTCCTTCCCATGGAAAAAAGGTCAGGATGGAACCGGGTGTTCCCACCTCATCACCATAATAGAAATGGTAGGTGCCTGGGTCATCGAAGTTGACCGTTTTTTTGACCAATCGTAGCCCTAAAACCTGCGTGTAAAAATTATAATTGCGCTGCGCATTACCGGCTATCGCCGTAATGTGATGCAGCCCTAAAATTTTGTTTTCCATGAGCTTTATTTTAAGCGGTTACTAATTCTTCCTGTTTCACAAGTTGCACCTCCCCATGGATTTTGATCTCATCGCTCACTACCACACTACCTGCTTCGGTAACAGCATTCCAGGTTAAACCAAAGTCTTTACGGCTGATTTTGCCGTTGACGGTGAAACCGGCTTTTGTTTGTCCGTAGGGATCAACGACAAGACCGCCGTACTCTACATTCAATACAACTGTTCTTGTGACGTCGCGAATGGTAAGTTCGCCATAAAGTTTTGCTTCGTCGCCATAGCCTTCGTACTTCGTACCCACAAATTTCAACTGGCTGTATTCTGCCGCATTAAAAAAGTCTTCCGATTTCAGGTGGGCATCACGCTGGCTGTTGTTGGTGTCAATGGAGTTGATGTCGGCGGTGAATTCTATTTTGGTGGCTGATTGAAAGTCGTTGGAAGTTGTTTCTACTTTCAGGTCAAAGGTTCTGAAATATCCGGTGACGGTAGTGATCATCAGGTGTTTTGCCTTGAAAAGAACCTCGGAGTGGCTTGGGTCAATGGCCCATTTTACATTTTTCATTGTGATTGTTTTTGGGTTAAAGAACAGTCACAAAGTTCAATTGCCTGGCAAGGCTGGTAAATAGCTAAACAACGGAAACTGTTGTCGAAATGCTCGATTTGTAGGAAAGAGTATTAATCAGTTGTTCGATAGTCACCACAACCATATTAAAACTGTAGGCAGAAATTCCATTTCTTGACGAAATGAATTTTTTATCAGACAAGCCGAAATAATACGAAAACGAAATTGGGCTGGTTTATAAAAAGAGTTTCGTTAAGACGCCTTGAGCAATTGTACATCGCAAAAAATTTTGACTTCATCGGAAACCAACACACCTGCTTTGTCAAAAAACTGGTTCCAGCTAATGTCGAAATCTTTGCGATTTAATGTCAGGCTTATTTCAAAACCGGCTTTTAAGTTGCCGATAGGATCACGAACACAGCCAATGAAAGCCGCATCAAAGCGGATGGTTTCGGTGATATTTTTAATACGGAGATCGCCAATAACATTCACCTTTTTGTCAGCTACTTTAATGACGGTGGAGCGGAAAGTAAGGGTAGGAAACTGTTTGGTGTTGAAGAAGTCAGGGGAGCGAAGGTGATTGTCTCTTTCCTGGTTACCGGTGTAAAGAGAGGCAGTGTAAACGGTTAGGCGGATATCGCTGTTGTTGAAATCATTCGTTGGTGTGGTTACCGTTCCTTCAAACTGTGTAAACCATCCCGATACAGACGTAATCATTAGATATTTCGTTTCAAACCGAATTTTGGTATGAACCGGGTCTATCAGCCAAACACCTTTGTTTTCGTTTACGTCCATGCTTGCCAAATATAAATCCTTTAAAATTTTAGTTGCGTTGAGAAGCCGAAAAACAAAATCGGCTTTCCGGGACTTACGTCTTTCAGGTAGGCTCCGGATTTGAACCAGGTGCCTTCTATTCGAATAAGCAAAAAAGGATTGGGAATAAACGTCACATCACTTGCTAATTGGTGGCCTATAAATGCGGCTCCCGAATTCCCTGCGGGATACAACAGCATGGTGTTGGGCGCATAAATGCCATCTTCTGTACTGTGTCGCCAAAAGGCATCGTAATCAACCGACCAGGTTAACCGTTGATGCCAAAGTTTCATTTCCACCGAAGGGTGTACATCAATCAAATTGGCCGGACCAATCAGCGACGCCAAACCAAAATAGGCACCTCTTGGAAAAAGCGCATTAAACGTTTGTAAACGGTCGTCGCCTTTTTTACGATCGCCACTGATGATCTCTGTTTTTAAACCAAATTCAGGTTGAAGTGGAACCGATGACAGGCTATAGCCAATATTCGCAGAAGCCGTCCATGCGCTGATGGTTTTGGTAGTAAAGTTTCCGAACTGGTAAACGCCTTCTATATCGTACCGCCAGTCATTTCGATCATTCCATAAGCGCAAGCCGATAGAGTGGCGTTGCTCTTCATCTTTGCCATCATGAAAGACAGCAGTCTTTCTTCGCAGCCCTAGATAGTAAAAATCGGCATGTGGAAAAAAGAAAAGACGATTCACCACAGCATAGCTTCCCCAAAGCTGAATGGCCGGATGAGAAGCATCGTCAAATAGCCCTTTTTTTGCTACCACATAACGACTGTAAAAGGCATCTATCTGTAACTGGCCGTTTTGAAAAATGAATTTGGCTGCGTCAAAGGCCTGGCGGTTGTTAGGTAGCTCTCTTACTGCGATCAATCGTTGAGAGCCGTAAGAAAGTTCCTGTCTTCCAATTCTGAAAATTATATTCTTTGACTTGTTGTTGATGTCAACAAAAGCCTGGTGCAGATCCAGCGGATTCTCGTCAATAGCACTGGTGCCCGATGCTTTGTTGTTCGCCATGCTTCCCTGTAACTGCACAAAGGTTCTAAGCTGTGGAGAGAGATGAACATCAGCATGTGCTAAAAAACGGGAAAGCACAAAACCATCTCTCTCTTTTGAACTGCTGCCCCAGTCTTCGTTTTTTATGCTGAAATATTGGTAACGGACATCACCTCCAAAACTGATGTAGGCATCACCTTTCTTCGAGAGCCGGACGTATTTTAATTTTTTGTAGGGCGAAGGAGCCGTGTCATCTTTCAAAAAGGAGTATTCTTCCGCATACCGCAACGTTTTGAAAGAAGGAACCATTTGTTGCGCCACACTGTTCTGCACAAATAAAAAAAGACTTATGATGGTGATGCATTTCAAAACTAAAATTTTCGGATAAGAATAACGCCGGACACAATGAGCAAAATGCCTGCAATGCGCCAGATATTGATAGGGTGCGCTTGGTTAACAAGGATACCAAAATGGTCAAGCAAAACAGACAGCACCATTTGCCCGGCCACTACAAGCCCAAACGTGAGCGCCGGACCAATTTTTGGAAAGGCTAAAATGATGGCAGTTACATAAAACGCACCCAATACGCCGCCTGTATAAGCATACACCGGTACCGTTTTTAGTCCCTGCCACGAAACAGGCTGCCGTGTGGCAACGATGTAAAGACCGATGGCAATGACGCCGACAACAAAAGAAACAGCAGAACCATAAACCGGATTTTCCAACGCCTTGCCCATTTTAGCATTGAGCCCTGCCTGTATGGGAAGAAATGCACCGGATAAAAACGCAACAAGAAACCAGGTTGTTTTCATGACCAAACTTTTTTGCTGAAAGTACGGCTCAACACAAAGTCGCACGAATATTTTCCTGCACCGAGAAAGAGAATGAGCAAAGCGGCGGCGCTGTACATATAAGGCGCATCTTTTTGCAATGCGCTATCGTGCCAATGCACAAGAAAGTAGCCGGTTAAAGTAACAACCAACACACCAAGGCAGGCCAGGCGGGTGAACAATCCAAGAATGATAAAGCAGGGAAAAATGAGATTGGAAGCAATGGCAAACGCATGGTTAAATGCCTCGGGCAAATGAAGCGGATTGGGAACCACTTCGGCCTGCAAAACACCAACGCCAATCTTTTTTAATCCATGTGCCACCATCAATTGCACCGACACCGCAACCCGGAAGAAAAGCATGGTGTAGTGAAAGGCGGAAGCCGACGGATACACGTTGGTTAATTGTGACAAATGCCTTTTCATGTTGATTAAAGTTTCGTTTTGCTATTTTGCTGCAGGCTATTTGTATCGATATCCCCCATAAAAATTCACCGGCGACCAGGAGGGGATTGCTTTCATTTGTGCTGGTGCAAGTGTTGAAAACTCTTTTTCGCCATACACAATTTTTCCATCGAGTACGGTAAGTTCAGAGTGAATGTTTTTTATCTGTTCAAAAGGAACACCCAGATAGTCTTCACCTAGCAAGGCAAGATCTGCGAGATTGCCCGGCTTGATCATACCACGGTTCCCTTCCTGCCTGATAAGACTAGCGCTGCCTTGTGTGAATAACTTCAAGGCCGTTACTCGATCCAGTTTGTTTTCAGGTGCAGTATATTCTTTACCGCCAATTGTTTTGCCTGTTACCAACCAGTAGATAGCAATCCATGGGTTATAACTTGCTACTCTTGTACCATCTGTGCCTGCACCAACCTTTATACCCATGTCCAGCATTTTGCGAATAGGCGGTGTATGAAGCGCTGCTGCTTTACCATAGCGAGCTGTAAATGACTCTCCCTGATAAGCCATTCGGTGCTGTATAGCGATGCCGCCATTCAATGCTTTGATGCGCTTTAAGTTTTCTTCCGAAACTGTTTCTGCGTGATCGAAAAACCAAGGCAAATCCGTAAGTGGCGTTTCCCTGGCCACATCTTCAATTACATTCAAAAACCGGCTGATTGTTTCGTTGTACGTAGCGTGCAACCGGAAGGGCCAACGGTTTTTTACCAGGAGCGAAATCACGTCTTTCAACTGGCTTTCCATGTTATTGTTTAATTCTGGCCGGGGCTTGTTGAAGTTCTCAAAATCTGCTGCGCTAGCGACTAAGTTCTCACCACCACCTTCTACAAAATACTCGGTCTCGCTTTCCTTGCGGTTTTCGTCATGGATATCGACAAGGCCCATCCATTTTTGATAATCCGGCAGTTCGTTTCCGGCTTTTTGTGCAAACAAGTAGTACGGGAGACGAATGGTTAACTGTCCTGTTTTGAATAGCGAATCCGTGATGCTGTAATCATCGGGATAGTTTTGAAAACCGCCACCGGCATCCATTACGCTTGTTACACCCAAGCGATTTAATTCCGTCATGTACAAGCGGGTAGAGTTGAGCTTTTCTGCCATGGAGAGCTCTGGAAGTTTTGCAAGCGTTGAGTAAAGAAGAAAAGCATTGGGCTCAGCTATCAGCAGCCCTGTTGGTTTGCCGTCACTATCTTTTTGAATAAGACCCCCGGCAGGATTGGGAGTGGATTCATTAATACCTAACGCCACAAGTCCGGCTTTGTTTAGGTAGGCATGGCCATATAGGTAAAGAATAAAAGCTGGTGTAGCTGCTGTTGCTGCGTTGATCTCTTCTAGCGTCGGCAGTCGCTTTTCTTCAAACTGATACTCGTTCCAACCTCCAACAACCCGCACCCATTGACCTTTCGGTGTACGGCCAGCTTGCTCTTTGAGCATCTGCAATGCTCTTTTCAATGTCTTGACACCGTCCCATCGCAACTCGGCGTTGTAAAATCTGCCAGCTCGAATCACATGAAGGTGCGAGTCGTAAAGACCGGGAATAAGCGTTCGGCCAGCAGCATTCACCACCTTTGTTTTTGCTGTCTTTGCTTTCAATATTTCTTCGTTACTGCCAATGGCGGTAATTCGGTCACCGGAAATAGTTACGGCGTTTGCCATTGTATTTTTTTCATCCAGTGTAATCACCTTTGCATTATAAATGATGAGTGTTGCCTCTTGTGCTGGTAATGAATGGAATGAAACGAGAAAGAGAAGCACAATTAAAAACTGTTGTTTCATTTTTATATAGTTTAAACGAAAGGGCAGGGTTAGCGCCTGCCCTTTACAACCTAACACACCTCTAAAAAAACACCTAAACTCAATGCTTTAACATGTCGTGGGCATATTGAATACCGATACCGTAGGCGCCCCCATATTTTTTAAATAGCGACGTGACAGGTCCGTAAGTTTCAGATCTTGCCCAGTCTCTTTGCAGTTCCAGTACATACTGTGTGGAAGTCAAAGGCGTCGCTCCGGCTTTAATCATGCGTTGAATTGCCATTTCGTGAGCTTCACGGCTAACATCGCCACTTGCATCGGTAATAACAAACACATCGTAACCATCATTGATGGCTGATAGTACCGGGCCAACAATACACACGCTTGTCCATAGGCCAGCGATGACGAGACGCTTTTTGCCTTTTCCCACGATTGCCTTGTACGCATTGACGTCTTCCCAGGCATTCATCGTCGTGCGGTCTATGTATTTCACCGCACTGGAAGGATAGAATTCAGCGAGTTCCGGAAAAACCGGCCCACTAAAGCTCTTTTCAGCCACTGTAGTAACGATGGTTGGTACATTGAAAATTTTTGATCCGCCAGATATAAGACCTGTGTTGTGGCGGAGTTCTTCGATGCCAATGCTTTTTACGGCAAATCCCATTTGGCTTTCATGGTCAATGAGTACCAGGGTGTGGTTAGTGGGTGTAAGCAGGAGAGGAGAAGGCTTTTGAGCGATGGCATTTGTCGTTAAAAATACAGCTGCAAAAATGCCAGCTATCACTTGAAATACTTTTTTCATTGTTTATTTTTTTTCGTGATTGTATGAGGCAAAACTACTCTTGCTGAAAAGCGAAGTCCATTGACAAATGAAGAGAAATGTTGTACGTTTTATCGGAAAGGATAGTAAGAAACGAATAAAGTGAATTAGCGAGATATGCTTACTAGTACATAGTAAGATCTCACGTATCTTTTATTGCCCTAGCTGTTCGATCGCAGCTTTTTTAAAATCAGTGAAGTTCGACCCTGTTGCTTTTTTGAAGTACTTACTGAAGTGGGCGATGTCGTCAAAACCTAATGCATAGGCAATCTCTTTCATGCTGACATCTGCGTAAACCGCCTGACGCTTTGCCTCAAGTACAACTCTTTGTCTTATGTGGTCACTTGCAGGAAAACCCGATACCTTTTTAACGATTTCATTTAAGTAGTTCGGTGTCACGGTAAGCTCTCGGGCATAGTCAGCAACCATTTTCTTCGTAATAAAGTTCTTCTCTAGCAATCGAAAGAAATGTTTCGTGAGCTCTACTCCTCGGGAAGGATATGCGTCTTTATGAGACTGATTAAATTGGCGTGTGAGGTAAATGAGAAAAATTTTTAAATAACCCCGCAGAATTTCAGCACGAAGCAGGAAAAAATTTTCAAACTCTTTTTGCATCTTTAGGGCCACACCTTCAAGTTCTTCCTGCATATCAGGAGTGACATTTATCAATGATGATTCTGCGTAAGTGTAAAACAGGCCGCTGTTGTACAATAGGTTATAATTTTCGTCTGATGCAGAAAGGAAATCTGCTGTAAAAGAAATGACGCATCCATCAACGTTTTCATCGGCTTTCAGCAAGTGAACCTGACCTGGCGTAATACAGTACACCGTATTGTCAGTCAGTTCAAACCTGTTTAAATCCACCAGTTGTACACCAGCTCCTTTTTTCACCCAGATTAAAACAAAATAATTGTGTTTGTGCGGCACAGCGTTTTGCTGCCAGCGGTTCTGGTAGATCCACTGCATGGTATGAAGCTCGAAAGGAACTTTCGATTCCGAGGACGCAATTTGTAAAACAGGATGAGCCGGCATGCCGAACGAAAATATAAAAGATCAGTTTGTGCAAGTTTAGAGAAATTATCTTCCCTGTGGAAGGCGCAAACGGATATTGACAACATTTTTTCCAATCTGGAAAATACTTCTTCTTGTTCCAATGTTTCTTTGTGCAACCCGGCACCTCGCCATTTTTTCAGCAGGTTAACCTGTAACCCAGTTGATAATTCCGGATATTGAAGAATAGTAACTTCATGAAAAAAATGGAAACCCGCGGTTTACTCTTCATTCCTGATATCAGCGGCTTTTCGCGGTTTGTTCACGATGCAGATATAGAGCATAGCCGGTTAATCATTCAGGAATTACTGGAATTGTTGATCAATGCCAACCAGCTAGGTTTGGAAATTTCCGAAATTGAAGGTGACGCAATATTGTTTTACCGCTTTGGTGAAGTTCCGGAGTTGCAAGCCTTATACGGGCAGGTGAAGAAGATGTTCCAAGACTTTCATTACCACCTAAAGGCCTACGAACGAAGAAGATATTGCCAATGTGACGCATGTGCTTCCGCCGTTCACTTGACATTGAAAGTAATTACTCATTATGGAGAGTTTGCAAATTATAACGTCAGAAACTTTCGTAAACTAATAGGGCGTGATGTTATCGTTGCTCATCAGCTTTTGAAGAATGACATTGAGCAGCATGATTACTGGCTTCTTACGAAAACTATCTCCGGAGAGCTTCCACCAAACCTGGCAGACAATATGAACTGGAGCAGAGGAATAAAACAAACCGAGACGGCTGAAGTTCCTTTTTTTTATACTCATCTGACTGCACTCAAAGATGATTTGCCAGCTGTGCCCACGGCGAGTTCTGAACTAGCTGGTAAACTGAAAGTTCTGTCAATCACCAAACTATTTACAACCGATATTACCACCTTGCTGTATAAGATTGGGGATATTTCAAATAGAAACCAGTGGCAGCACGGAGTGAAAGCAACTGAAGAAATTGAGCATGTGCTTCCCAGGGCAGGCATGCGATTCCGGCTGGTTGGTGAGTGTTGGACAAAAAGTATCCGGTCTATCAATTGTATCTACCAAACCGATAAAATCTCATTTAGTGAGATGGACGAAACAAATAGTAGTGTGGTACATTTTACACTAGAAAAAAATGGAGAGAAGCAAACTGCCTTAACACTGGATTATTATATTGTCGAAAACGAACAAGTTCCGCACACATTATTCGACTCATTTAGTCAATCATTGGAAAATCTTGAAGCGTTTTTACATAGATAAAATTGCAGGAAGCAACCGAACCCTATTGATATAGTTCCCTCTATCTTCCTCTTTAAAGGCGACCCTTAAACTAATAAGACACTCTATCGCAACTAATCCCATTTGTACAAGTCAAGGCATGATTCATTCATTGATTTGGGCGAGGATTGTCTGTAGTTTAGTCTTAAGATTTTTAATTCTACTAATTGTAGAGCGACAATAGTGACTGAAAAAGAAGTCTCTTCAACGAATCACTTTTCTGTATTCGCTTTATGAAAAATATGAATGGTTAACTAAGGAGATTGAATGCGTTAACATAACAAACAGATTATGGCACTTTATCATTTTAATTGGCAGGGAAAAGAAAGAACAGTATCCGTGAAACGGGTAGAGCAAAACATGTTTTCTCTGGCTTTTATAGACAATGAAATTATTCAGCAGGTTGCTGATCATTTGCTACTTGAAAAAGCAAAGAATCATTACGAATATCAGAACAAAGAAAATATTGTGTCGTTAGAAGCAGCCGCTAGCCTTGTGAATTCCATTGAGGCTTCTGTTGGTAAGCTGTCTGTGGAATAAGTCTTGAATTACCCTTGGCGCTGATTGTATAATTCACTATTTCTTTTGGATATGGGTTTTCCCCTGCCAATTGACTGGGTTCTTTATGTAAATGGTCATAGGCTATTTAAGAGTCTTAAATTATGTTGACGAGCAATTGGATAATTGTTTCACATGTTTTATTTCTTTTCTATTGAGGACCTGGCATTTGTTAGAAATAAATGGCTGCAGCTGAAATCGACTGCTACATGGCATTGGTTTGCTTAATATAATTCTTCTAAAAACAAAATCTTTTGTATGGTATTCACCTACTATGGCCATTCTTGCTTTTGCGTATCGGTCGGCGGTAAAAACATTCTGTTCGATCCTTTCATCACTCCTAATGAACTCGCAAAAGACATCGATATCGATGCGATAAAAGCAGACTATATATTTTTATCTCACGGACATTTCGACCACATGACCGACACTGCACTCATAGCACAAAAGACGGGGGCAAAGGTTATAGCCAGCTGGGAACTTTACAATTGGTGTCTGGAAATAGGTATATCGAATAGTCAGCCCCTAAATCCGGGCGGGAAATGGGAGTTTGAGTTTGGAACCGTGCATTGTGTATTAGCTCAACATAGCAGCAGTCTTCCCGATGGCAGGTATGCGGGGACCGCTTGTGGTTTTGTTTTGGTAACGAAGGAGGGAAGTTTTTATTACAGTGGTGATACCGCCTTATCCATCGACATGAAACTGATTTCTCGTTATGGTGCTTTGAATTTTGGTGTGTTCCCGGTTGGTGGTGCATTAACAATGGAACCTGAAGATGTAATAGAACTTGCTTCCTGGTTAAACATTCAGCAAGTGGTTGGTGTCCACTATGACACGTTTGGTTTTATTAGGATTGACCACGAATGCACACTGCAAAAGTTCAAAGCGGCGAATGTCAACCTTATTTTATTGCCTGTTGGCGCTTGCATGCTCATGACGCAGGAGGGCACAAATAAATCCCAGGAGCAGCTAACAGGAGAATCTTCATCATGAATTCCGGCGTATCATCCAATAATCAGTATGCAGGCTCATTCTTTCTGTTCCCCGACTTTAGTTCCGATGAGTGAGCCTGTAATGATCACAGTCGCTTTACAATTTCCAAGTGTGCAATTGCTATGGCAGTTCAGGCTTGCCATTGCGGCATCGAAGTTTACATTACACGCTGCCTCAAAAACCTTGGTTTGTTGCTGTACTGAAGACCACATTAGCTTGGCAATTGCCAGGTATCAGGCAACCGTTGTCTCCAAAAAGGATATTGTCTTTACCAAAGAGATTTAACCGATATAACGGTCTGGTTGTAAGCATTTATACAGAATCGATATCACTGCCTGATTGCCATGTGTTGACTTCGGCCATGCATACTGTGTAACTGTAATGAAGGTCGTCGGGCCAGACCAATTCCCAATCATTAATAGATAAAAAACAGGTATGGTTCAAATTAAATTCAAACGACAAGGGAAAGGGAAATTTTGGATCAAAAACAAATTGTCCGCTGCCGTGGCAATCCATGTTTGCCTTAACGATGGAGACCTTTTTGTAAAAACAACAAAAGGTTTACGGAAAAGAAAAGGACAGAAGCTCGCAATGAAGGTGTTAAAGGACGTGGTTGAATTTGCACGTCTGCATCGATTGAAAATTATCACCTCTTCTCATTTTGTGCAGCGGCAATTTCGCAACAGGCCACATGCTTATGCCGATGTATGGGAGAAAGGATGGCAATGAAAATTGTTGTATATGTGCAAGTCATGTCATCATTTGTGAATTGCTTTCCTTTTGTTGCCAAACTAGTTTTACATCAGCAACACAAGACCAGAATACCACAATCAATTCATTTAATCTTCATTTTAAAGCAACACATTATGCGACATCAATTCAGGACTTCAAGTCTCGTAATATTAGGTTTGTTACAGATACTTACAGTTTCACTCTTTGTTACAAGCTGTAGCAATGTGAAAGTAGAAGCGAGGTCAGATAAAGAGACCGATAGTTCGAATACCCCACTGCCAAATGCAACAAATGCAAAAAACCGGTTTGCTGAAATCGATGGACGGAAGATTGCTTATCGTTCAGTGGGTACGGGCACTGCAATGATCTTGTGCAATCGCTTTCGTGGAAACCTGGACGTTTGGGATCCGGCCTTTCTGGATGCACTCGCCAAGGACTACCAGGTCATCATTTTTGATTATTCAGGCTTTGGATTATCAACAGGATCCCCTGCTACGGATATGATGGGTTTTGCCAAAGACGTTAAGGATTTGGCGTCATCATTAGGGATAAAAAAATTCGTCATCGGCGGGTGGTCTTTTGGTGGCGCAGTGGCCCAGATTGTAACGACGGAAATGCCCGATTTGGTTTCTCATGCGATTTTGATTGGCACCAGGCCCCCCGGAAAATTTAATCACAAGCCGGAGCAGATATTTTTAGAACGCTCCAGTAAGCCTGTAAATGATTTAGAAGATGAAATCATCCTGTTTTTTGAACCCACTTCAGAAATCAGCAAGAAAAGAGCAGAAGAAAGCCATCAGCGTATAGCAGCCCGTACAAAAGACAGAGATAGTGTTATTGCCCAATCTGTTTGGCCAAATTATGTGATGGGCTTTGCGGATTTTGAAAAAGACCCTTACAATGCTCGCCAGAAGCTATCCCGTACGAATATTCCGGTATTAGTCATCTCCGCTGATCATGAAGTTGTTTTCCCGCCAGAGAACTGGTTTGAATTAAACCGTAAAATGGCAACAACGCAGTTAGTGATCATTCCGCAATCAGGACATGGGCCCCACCACCAGTATCCGGACATGGCAGCAGACTATATCCATGCTTTCATTCAACATCAATAGCTTTTCGGTCAGCCGAAAAATGAAAAGAGGATTGTTGACGATCATCATTCTACACTTATCTAAACATTTTCCAGATGTCACTTCCATCCAAAAATATTGTGTTTATTACCGGAGCCTTTGTATCACATTCGTGCTGGGATGACTGGCGGATTTATTTTGAAGGCAAAGGTTTTACTACAATCGCTCCACCATGGCCTTTTAAAGACGGTACTGCCCAGGAACTGCGTGACCGCCAACCTTGTGATTTCGATTTGGCCACTTTGACCTTGAATGAACTAGTTGATCATTATGTTTCAATCGTCAAAAGTTTTCCAGAAAAGCCGATTGTGATTGGGCATTCTTTGGGTGGGTTAGTCACGCAAATTATCTGTAACAGAGACCTTGTCTCTGCAGCGGTGGCGATCCATTCCATTATGCCATTAGGGATTATTCCCTATGAGTTTTCTTTTCTCAAGGCGGGATGGAAAGTGTTTGGCTTATTTACCTCGCTGAAGAAAACCTACTTGATGTCTTTCAAGGATTTTCAGTATGCCTTTGTCAACGGAATGGAACTGGCAGAACAACGGGTTGCTTATGATGCGTTGGTCATTCCGGAATCAAAAACAGTGGCAAGGGGTGGTCTCACGAAAGCTGCCAAAGTCAATTTTAAAAAGTCACACCCACCTCTTTTGTTTACGGCAGGTAATAAAGACCATATTACGCCGGCCCATTTGAATAAACGGAACTACAAACGATACAGGCCAAATGGTTCTGTTTTGGACTACAAAGAATTCGCCGGACGAAATCATTATGTTTTAGGGCAGCCCACCTGGAAAGAAGATGCCGAGTATATTCTTCAGTGGTTGCGGCGCCAATAATCATTCGTCATCTTTCAAACAAACCAACATATGAAGCCAAACATTTTTACCTGGTTAGCGGCCATAACGCTGTGCGGTTGCGCCGATTCTGAAGTCAGTAACAAAAGCAATAACCCAATAAATGTAAAAGGTATGACCAATGAAGCTGCAGTGGCTAACTACGCCACCGATTCGAACATTGAAAGAGAGACAAAAGTGTTTTTAAAAGCATTGAACACGAGCGGCGGTAAACCGATGGAAACGATGACACCTTCAGAGGCCAGAACCGTATTGGAAGGAGCACAAACATCAGTAATCGCAGACGTGTCAGGTGTTGATGTAACGCAAAAAACGATTTCCGCGGATGGATTGGAAATAAAGCTGTTTATTATGCGTCCGCAAGGGGCTCAGGGACAATTGCCGGCATTTATGTTTTTTCATGGAGGAGGTTGGGTCATTGGCGATTTTCCCACTCACCAGCGCTTCATTCGGGACCTGGTTGTCAATTCAGGAGCAGCAGCAGTTCATGTGGAATATAGCCTCTCACCCGAAGCTCGTTATCCTGTTGCTGTTAACGAATGTTATGCAGCAACGAAATGGATTGCGGAACACGGAGCTGAAATTGGTGTTGATGGGTCCCGGCTGGCAGTAGCCGGCAACAGTGCAGGCGGAAACCTGGCTGCTGCAGTTGCCCTGATGGCCAAAGAAAAGAAAGGCCCTTCTATTCGATTTCAACTTTTGTTTTGGCCGGTGACGAATGCTAATCTTGAAACCACTTCCTACCAGCAATTTGCAACAGATCGTTTTCTGACAAGGAATATGATGAGGTGGTTTTGGGATCAATACATTTCGGATCCTAAGCAGCAGAAAGAAATTTATGCCTCCCCCTTGCAAGCAACACAAGAGCAACTAAAGGGGCTGCCACCGGCCTTGGTGCAAACAGCCGAAAACGACGTTTTGCGTGATGAAAGCGAAGCCTATGCCCGCAAAATGAACGAAGCAGGAGTGCCCGTCACACTGGTTCGCTACCAAGGGATGATTCACGATTATGGCTTGCTCAATCCTCTGGCAAAACTGCCTGCCGTGCAATCTGCTCTGCTTTATGGCGCAACTGCCTTGCAGAATGCATTGAGGTAAAAATTAGAAGGCACATTTTTTAAACGATCAATCTCACGAGATGTACATCATCCAAAACATCATCTTTTTGAGCCTGCTGCAACTACTCGGGGTTTCTGTAATGGCAGGCTCCAACTGTGATTCATGTAAAGCCAAAAAAGGCGAACGTTCTACCATTAACGAAGCGGATTATGATATTGTAAGCGCCAGGGTAAAACACAATAAAACCTGGGGGCAACTCGAATTCGAAATTACGGTGAAGGGCATTGCCGGTAGAAGTGTCTCAAAAGCTGCGGGCAAAATGAATGGCGCACCTGTTGATGGTTATGTTTTTCCAACAACGCTATCCTCAGAAAG
This sequence comes from Flavisolibacter sp., assembly GCA_035510335.1. GTDB lineage: Bacteria > Bacteroidota > Bacteroidia > Chitinophagales > Chitinophagaceae > Flavisolibacter. The sequence continues at coordinate 29,194 of DATKHJ010000483.1, forward strand.
TATTGGTTTTAGTAAAACGGAAGGCATTGTCGCCCTGGCTTTGACAGCACATCCAGACTTCGACGATACGCCGTTATGGGATGAAGATGGGGACGGAAATTATAACAACGATAAGATCATCTGGCATCCACACTGGGTGATATTGGTGGAAGACAAAAGAGTAGAAGGAGGCTTGTCTGTTAAGGAATTTGATCCAAAAGATAAACGAGTCAAATTGCCAAAGACAAATCCGGGAATGCCGATGTATATGGATTCTCCGGGCTTTCAGGTGATTACCGAAGGCAATGCCATTCGGGTTGTTGTTCCAACATACCGGGTTCGTTTCCAGTCTGATTTTAGATACGATGCAGTAGGCGCTTACATGCAGTTATCTACTGGTGAAAAAGGCCAGCATAGTTCCAACAGTAAAATGCCGATGCTGGGTGTTTATAAAGTGTACAGTGCCCTGTCGAAAAACCTTTCCCTTCCCTATTCGGTTGAATAATCATCACCTTTTGGCTTTATATAAATTGAATCGTATGACCAGCGATACAAGAGAAACACTGCCTGTCAAAGGCAGCTTCTACCAAAAAATCAAAACACTTTTTGAGCAGCAGCTACGGGCAGCAATTATGTATGAGAACAACGGTGTTACACGTGCAGAGGGACTTGTAACGAAGCTGTACGAAGAGGAAGGCTTTACCTGGATGACAATTGATCAAGATATCACCATTCGACTGGACCAATTGTATGCTGTAAATGGTATTTTTTCATCTGACTATTCGGAATGTTGAATTAACGGTAGAACAATGGCAATTCAACTGCGCCTGACACATATTGATACGGCATGTATTCTTATTGAATTGAATGGTTACAATATCCTGACAGATCCAACTTTGGATAGAGCCGGACATTGGTACTACCATGGCGCAGGTGCATTTTCACAAAAGATAGCAAGTCCTGCATTGCCAGCAAAAGGACTGCCAAAAGTTGACCTGGTACTGTTGAGCCATCACCAGCACCAAGATAATTTAGACAAGGAAGGCACCCGGTTTTTGGCCAGCGTTCCGTTGGCTCTTTCTACGCATGCCGCTGCACGAAAGTTTAAAAATGTCAGGGGGATGGCGGCATGGGATTCTATTGATATAAGGACGCCAGAGGTAAAAGGGTTAAGAATAACGGCAACACCTGCTCAACATCACCCCTGGTGGGTGCCCGGGTTTGTAGCAGGTAAAGTGGTTGGCTTCGTAATTGAATGGGAAGGCCAAAAAGATGGTGTCCTTTACATCTCCGGCGATACGGTTTTTTTCAGTGGGTTGAATGAGGTGGCAAGGCGTTATAAAATGAACATTGGTCTTTTCCATGTCGGCTCAGTACAATTCCGCTATTTGACAGCGCTTGGCCGTTACACCATGAATGGTAGGGATCTTCTGAAAGCAGCTCATCTTCTCAAGCCCGGCAAGATCATTCCGGTACATTACAAGGGCTGGTCACATTTTAAAGAAGAGGAAGCTACGTTACGGAAGACCATCGCAGCGGATGCATTTGCCAAAGACAGATCATACTTCCTATTGCCAGGCGTTACAACCATGTTTTAGTCTCCCGCTAATAATCCACGCTGCATTAATCGAGTAAAAAGTACAAGTAATAATTGCAGATAGCAATTGACTGCCCTTGTGGCTATAAATAATTTTAAATAAAAAAATCATGAAGAATCGAATCTGTTTCGCAACAAGAAAAGTATTGGTTTTAGCAGCTGTCACTTTTTTGTTTGCTTTAAAATCAGTTCAGGCGCAATCGCCTGTCAAGGACATTGTGTTAGTACATGGCGCCTTTGCCGATGGCTCTGGCTGGGAGCCTCTGTATCAAATCTTAAAACAAAAAGGGTACACTGTCAGCATTGTTGGTAATCCAAATACAGGTTTTGCGGACGATGTCGCCGCAACCAAACGTGTACTTGACAGGCAAAAAGGTCCGGTACTTTTGGTCGGGCATTCATATGGTGGCGCAATAATTACAGAAGCCGGCAACCATCCAAAAGTTGCGGGATTGGTTTATATCGCTGCCTTTATGCCGGATGCCAACGAAACCTTACTGCAATTGTTACAAGCAGGCCCGCCGGCACCCAATTCCGGAATCCTGCCTCCTGATGAAAACGGCTATGTTTGGTATGATGTCAAGAAATACCATTCCGGATTTTGTGCTGATTTGCCCAAGTCACAAGCAGATTTTTTAGCCGCTTCTCAAATTCCGGTGTCGGCAACCGTCTTTGGCGCTTCCATTGCAAACCCTGCATGGAAAGCAAAAAAAAGTTGGTATATCGTAGCTACAGAAGATCAAACCATCCCGCCCGACGGTGAACGTTTTATGGCCAAAAGAAGTGGCGCCACCACTACCGAAATTAAGGCTAGTCACCTGGTCTTTATGTCGAAACCACAAGCCGTGGCAGTGGTGGTTGATGGTGCAGCAAAAGCGTTGTCAAACTAGGAAAGAGCGGCAGGCAGTATACTCAGAGCGGCTTTCGATGGCCGCTCTTTTATTGTCCGTTCGTGCATCAAGCAAAAACGGAACATCGACACATTGAGAAAATAAGCCGTTCTTATGGGTGAATTTGGATTTACAGAAATGGTACCATTTGTTGTACAATTTATTCCTATAGTTTTTCAGCCTTCCATCTTGTGTAACTTACATAGGCAGTGATTGTCAACTCCCAAATCAATCAGCAATGCAACAAATTGCCATCCCCCTGCGCTTATCGATGTGCCTAAGCCGCCCACATCCCAGGTTGTACGCCTTTCTGCTTTTGTTTTTCACTCTGTGGTCGGCATCAGGCCTAAAAGCACAAACAAATCAAGCCCCAGTCCTAAAGAAATTGATCGATTCCCTCTTGCTGCCAATACCGGATTCGCAGAAAACGCAGTTGGCAATTACCATTTCAGCTCATTATGCAAAAGCACCTGGCTCAACCAAGAAGAATATGGACACTGCCTCCATCTACTGTGAAAAGGCTGCCCTCTTTGCAGAAAAAACGGGCAGCGAACTGCTGATGGCTCGTGCAAAAATGCAAAAAGCCAAGCTCTTGTTGTTAAACAGAGAATTTACGCAAGGGATCAGCCTGTTCAAACAGTCCGAGAATTATTTTCTGGAGCATAACCTTCTTCCTGAGGTGAGTACTGCCTGGTGGTGGGTGCAAAACAACGTCGTCCGCTATGAACAGACCTTTGATTTTATGCTGAACGTGGCCGAGCAGTCAACCAAGTACTACCATAAGGTCAATTACAAAGTATGGAAGTATTTATCATTGGCGACAATTGCTGACATCCACTTTCAGCAAGGCTATTTAGATAATGCTGAAGAGGAAATGGAGGCCATCATCAAAGGGTTAGAAGAGGCAAAGTATAACTATATTCATTACTATTATCACCAGCTATCCTACATTGCCCGGTATAAGGGCAATTATGCGAAGGCGTTGCATTTCGATTTAGAAGCCGTCAATAATCTGGTACTGCCCCGTGATTCATTTTATGCACGAAAATATTACATCGATATTGGTGATCTCTATTACAATTTCGAACAAAAGGATAAATACCGGGAGTACAATCTGAAAGCGGCTCAATATTTTCAGGGGAAGACGCCGCTAAGTCACGCATTTCATGAAGCAACGATTTTGGCATTCCGGGACAGTAATTATCAAAAGACGCTGGATGTATTGCTTACAGGTGTAAAGAATTATCCTCCAGTCAATCCATCGGAGTTGTACAATGCTAATTTGCAAATTGCCTATTCGTATGCCATCCTGAAACAGTATGCACTGGCAGAGAAATATTATCTTGAAATTTTAAAGCAGGAGCAAGAATTAAACAGGGGCCATAATATGAACGCCCTTTACACGCATTACTATGTGGCAAAGTTTTATTGCACTTGGGAAAAGTTTGACAAAGCGGAGCCGTTGGTTGCCAGACTTCTTCTTGTCCCTAAAGGACGGTCGCCGCTTGGCGTGCAACGGGAAGCGCATTACATGAAATACCAGATTGATTCGGCGAAAGGAAATTTTAAGTCAGCTTTGTTTCATCTACTGAAGTTCAAAGAATATTATGATATCATCTACTCTACGACCAAAAGCTGGCAGTTACAAGAAATTACTATCAAATATGAAACGCAGCAAAAAGAACACCTTCTCAAGGCACTGACAGATTCCAACCTTTACCAGCAAGCCAGGTTCCGGATTTTAAGTGATAGTATCATCGCTGATACCCGGCAACGCCAAATTGAAGATTTGAAAAAAAGGCTGGAGCTGTCTAGAAAAAACAAAGACTTGCGTTTGTTGTATGCGGAAAATCTTCTTAGTCAATCAAAAGTTACGTTGTTATCTGATTCCATCGAGAATACAAAGCGGCTTCGTCAACTATGGGACCAACAACAGCAGTTGCTTGCATCCCAAAAGGAGCAACGAATCAAGCTGCTATCCAGTGAAACTGAATTGGGCCGGAGGCGATTAGCAGATGCTCAGCTTAGACAGAAGTTAAACGTTATAGGAATCGGTCTGCTGCTTCTCCTTTGTGCAACACTGGGATACTTTTATTGGCTAAAGCAAAAAAATAACAAACATATCCAATCTGCTAACAAGGCACTTAAACGCCTGGTTGATGAAAAGGAATGGTTGCTCAAAGAAGTTCATCACCGCGTAAAGAATAATCTTCATACGGTTGTGAGTTTACTGGAGTCACAATCTACCTTTCTCTCTGATGACGCACTGGCAGCAGTTGTAAGCAGCCAAAACAGGGTTTATACAATGTCGCTTATTCACCAAAAACTCTATACCAGCGAAAATATCACCCAGGTTGACATGTCTGTTTACCTTCCTGAATTAATCCAATACCTGGAACAGTGTTTTGAGGTGCGGAGTAAAATAAGATTTACGCATACAATTGAGCGGATTCGCCTGAGCGGCTCTATGGCGGTGCCTGTTGGATTAATTGTAAATGAGGCCGTCACTAATTCAATTAAGTATGCGTTCGCGGATAGCCGTAGCCCATGTATTCATATTTCTCTCCAAACTGTGGATGTATGCAAGGTTAAATTGTCTATTGCCGACAACGGAAGAGGAATTGCACAGCAAGCGCTGCATAATCATAAAAACTCTCTCGGCTTAACGCTCATGCAGGGACTTGCGAAAGACATTGGTGGTAAATTAGCCATTGCTAATGCAGGAGGAACAAGCATTTCGGTCATCTTTGATTTGGTTGATGAGCCAGTCTGTGAAGAAATGAGCACGGCACAGGGATAACGGTTAAACCAGCTGAAGTTTTTAAGTATATGATACAAAGAGATTTCTCCTTCCAGTTCAATTTAAGGCTTCATAAATGTGTAATACTGTTCCTTTTGGATGCCGTGCTTTTTTATTTTTGAATTTAGGGTCGAAGCGTTAATTTGTAATATAGCTGCAGCGCCATCATTTCCTGATATTTTCCCTCCACACCTCTTGAGAACAGCAATAATGTAATCTCTTTCATTTTCGTCGATTGTCTTTGATAATTCAGATAAATCAGTAGCTGACGAGTCCATCTTCTTTGGCTCGGGCAGCGTAATTTGTTGAATTTTCTCTCCTGTTGTAAGCAGTACAGTCCTTTCAATTAAGTTCTCTAATTCGCGAATGTTACCTGGCCATTCGTAGCCAACCAGTTTTTCCAGTACATCTAAGGAAACAGTCGGCGGTGTTTTGCCGAATGCCTTTGAAAACCGACGAACGAAATGATTGACGAGTAAAGGGATGTCTTCTTTTCTTTCACGAAGTGGAGGGAGAGTGATTGGAAATACATGCAGGCGATAATAAAGATCCATGCGGAATCGCCCTTCTGCAATTTCCTTTTCCAGGTTTCTGTTCGTTGCAGCAATGATTCGAACGTTAATCCGAATGGTTTCACGACCTCCGATCCGTTCAATTTCTCTTTCCTGCAAAACACGCAATAATTTTGCCTGTGTTTCATAGGGCATTTCTCCGACTTCATCCAGAAAGATAGTGCCTCCGTCAGCCTGTTCAAATTTGCCGACCCTTTTCTCAAAAGCCCCGGTGAAAGCCCCTTTTTCATGCCCGAACAATTCTGATTCGATTAAAGTAGCGGGCAGTGCAGCGCAGTTGATTCTCACAAAAGGTTTATTTTTTTTCAGCGACAAGTCATGAATCGCTTCGGCAATCCTTTCTTTGCCTGTACCGCTCTCTCCTAAAAGGAGGACAGCTGTTTCTGTTGGGGCGACAATCAGGACCTGGTGAAGTAATTTTTTCAGTGGCTGGCTTTGTCCAATTATCTTGTGGAACTGGGGAATGCTTTTATAGTCAGTTGGCTGCTGAATGACTTGGTTCTGCCGTTGAGTTGTAAGCAAAAACTGCTCATGCTGGTACCAGGCAATGTCAAGCATAACAAGAAGATCCTTCTCCCGAAATGGTTTTACCAGGAATCCATAGGGCCTTGTTACTTTGGCTTCGTCCAGTGTTGTCTTATTGGAATTGGCAGAAATAAAAACAAAGCCAATGTTTTTTTCACGCAGTTTTTTAGCAAGGTCAATACCTGTCAAATTGCCTTTGAGGTGAATATCAAGTAATACCAGATCAGGCTTCTCCGTTTCTACAATCTGTAGTGCCGCAGGAACTGATTTTGCAATAGGGCAAACCTGGTATCCAGCTTTTTCCAGTATCATTTGCAGGTTATTCGCTTCAATAAACTGATCTTCAACAATGAGGATTCTTTTCTTCATGAGAGAGCCATTTGAAGTTCGGGTTGAAAAGGTTTCGATAGCTCCTTGGTAAATTGAACTGCTTCAAACGCAATTGTGATTCGTGTACCGGAATGACTTTCAATGTGGAAGTCAGCTTGGATGTCGGTACTAAGTCCCTGCATGAGTTTAAAGCCGATAGAATTATTTATTTTCTTTTCCCAGTTGGTTGGTAAACCAATGCCATTGTCGGAAATCTCCAACATTACTGAATTGCCTTCTTCACACCTGAGACGAATCGTAATATCACCGACAGCATCTCCGGGAAAAGCATATTTGATAGCATTGGTGACCGCTTCGTTAATAATTAATCCAAGCGGAATAGCCTGCGAAATGTCAAGTTCGATATTCTCAATATGACTATGAATCGCAATTTTGTCTTTACTCTCAAAACTTTCCTTCAGGTAGGAGAGTAGGTCGGGTAAGTAGGCAGTCATGGACACGGTTGCAAAATCATCCGTTTGATACAATTTTTGATGGATGAGTGACATGGCATATACACGATGTTGACTGTCTCGCATCGCAGCAAGTGCCTTGTCGGTTAAAAAGGAAGATTGCGTTTCCAAAAGACTAATGATGATCTGCAGATTATTCTTTACCCTGTGGTGCACTTCTTTCAACAATAATTCTTTTTCATCCACTAAGCGTTGTAGGGATAGGTTCTTTTTGGTGATATTGTGATTGTGTTTTTGTTTAATCCGGTATTGATTGTATAAAAGGCAGATAATGATAAACAGCAGGGAAAGGCCGGTGATAAAAATTATCCGGATGGTGGCAGCGTTTTCTAACTCAAGGTTTCTTTTTTTATTTAGCAAATCCAGCTCTTTTAATCGTGCAGTGGTTTTACTCAACTCATATTCCGCTTTCAGGGCGGTAATGTTCTTTTCCACACGTTTATAAAAAAAGGTATCGGAGAGAGCATGTTCTCTTTCTTTTGCATCCAGAGCTGCCTTAAAATCGCCCTTCTCCTTGCTGTATTCCGACAACATTTGAAGCATCCGGATCTCTTGCCTGGGCGATTTTTTCTCTCGTGACAGGGCTACCGCTTCCTTCAAATAGTTGATGGCCTGGTTAATGTCTTTTTTGCGATAAGATTTTGCGAGACCTGACAGGGTTTGCAATTCCCTCAGGTAATTGCCAATACTGCGGGCTTTCCCCAGTGCTCTTTCCTGTAATGCAATTGCTGTCTCTAAATTGCCTTCTTTCGCATAAGTGGTTGCCAGGTTATTGATTAAAGTGATGTTCAGGCCCTGGTACTCTGGCTTATCACTTCTTTCTAGCCCTTTGTTGAAATAATATTTTGCTTTTTTGTAGTTACCTGTTTCCCGGTAGGCAACGCCAAAATGGTTGTAGATGTTTAAAGAAGTGTTTGTAAAAGGCAGTTGCTGGTTCATACGTTCGGCCAGCTCCAGGTAGTGCAGTGCTTTATCATACCCTTTCTGATCGAGCCAAGCCCAAGAAATGCTGTAGTTCGCTTCCATAATCCCGTATTTATCCCCCGTTTCTTCGGCCATCTTCAGGGCATCAAGAAAGTATTTTACCGCATTGTCATAATGATCGTTTCGCACTTCGACAACGCCAAGACGGATCGTCGCTGCAATTACTCCTTTTTTTGATCCTGCTTGCTGAAAAAGTAAAAGTGCCTGTTGATAAAGGTTTTGTGCGCTGTCAAACTCTCCCTGGTTATCATTGATCATACCAATCTGCAGAAGAATTGCCGCTACGCCGGCGCTATCGCCAGTTCGACGGGCAAACACCAGTGCTCTTTCAGTTAGAAAGATGGCTGAATCCTGTTTATAATAGCGGTAATATTTAATAGCGCCTTCGTAAGCAGTGATAGATGAATATTGGTGTGCAGCATCCTTTTTCTGTCCAATCGCTAACGATCCAACCAACAGAAACCGTAAGAATAATATTGCTATAAGCGCATGCTTCAATGATGAAGTTTTGTCTTGAGAAAAATATTTAAGGTTACTGGCGACTGAAATTAAAAAACGGTTGCCAGGACACTCTTTTCATCAAATACTATTTGTTATACATATTCGTGCAAGATTTGTCTATTCCCTTTCGCCGATTGTTCTTACATCACTCGTTTCTTTTGCATATTGCTTTTGCAGTTATTTGTTTATTAACTGTACATCTTGTTTTTCCTGATGCCGAGCTTTTTCATTCTGGAATTTAAGGTGGACACTTTTACGTTTAGTATCTCAGCCGCTCCACCCGGGCCAAATATTTTTCCCTTGCAATAGTTCAATACCTGAAGAATGTGCTCTCTCTCGTTTTCATCTAAAGTTTTCAGGTAATTATCTTTTAGTACTTCTTTGATCTCCTTTTTGTTATTGGTAGGCAAGTAAACATGGCGGATGGTTTCTCCCTCGGTAAGAAGTATACTGCGTTCAATCAGATGCTCCAATTCCCTCACGTTGCCAGGCCAGCTGTAGGATAAAAGCTCCTTCATGGCCATTCCGGAAATGTTCTTGATCTTTTTGCCGGCATTGCGGGCATATTTTTCAATAAAATGAGCCACCAGCAAGGGAATATCTTCTTTTCTTTCCCGGAGTGGCGGCAATAGGATAGGAAAGACGTTTAGCCGGTAATACAGGTCACGACGAAACCGTTCGGCATCAACTTCCTGCTGCAGGTCACGGTTGGTAGCGGCAATTAGCCGAACGTTAATTTTAATTGTGCTCCTACCGCCAATGCGTTCAACTTCTTTTTCCTGGATGGCCCGTAGTAGTTTTGCCTGCATATCGGGAGGCAACTCTCCAATCTCATCGAGAAATAGCGTGCCGTTATTCGCCAGTTCAAATTTGCCCAGCCGCCTTTCTGTTGCGCCGGTAAAACTGCCCTTTTCATGTCCAAACAACTCGCTTTCCACAAGATTAGCGGGTAGCACAGCACAATTAACTTTCACCAGCAGGTTGTCTTTTCTAGGCGAGGCATTGTGGATGGCCCGGGCAATTAATTCTTTCCCGGTCCCTGTTTCGCCCAGGATTAGCACGGTGCTATTCACATGCGAAACCTGCGAAAGCAAATGAAACACCTGCTGCATGCTGTGGCTCTGGCCAATGATGTCGCTATGTGTATAGCCGCTACTCACTTCGTTTTGCAGGTACGATCGCTCTTCTTCCAGTTGCTCTTTGTACTGCCTGATTTGTGATAGTTGGTTATCAATTTTTTCGTTTGCAACAATATTGGAAAGCGCAATGGAAAGTTGAGAACAGATGCCCTTGAACAAGGTTAGATTCTCTCGGAAACTATCCTCCAAATCCGTTCTTAAATGAATGAAAAATCCACCAACTGGTTTGTTTCCTACTCTTAAAGTAAAACCAACAATGCGTTGCATGCCAGCACTTTTCCAAAAGGTGATCACCGCACTGCCATCATTTTCCTGAAGCTGTTCAACATGAAAAAAGATAGGGTCATCCGATGCCAGGATTCGGTTGAAGACGCCATCGTTTACTGGAAATGTCTGATTGATTATGGTGTTGAAATCTTTATGACTGGTGATGCTTTCCTGTAAGTCAAAAAGGTAAGGAGTATAGGTTTGCTCAACTTCATTGACCAGGCCAATAGCAAAACCTTCAGCTTGGAAAAAAGCATTGATATTGGTCTTGATGATCCGGAAAAGATCTTCTTTGTTGCGTGCTGCTGCTATTTCGTTACTGAAAGAAAGCAATACCGTTTTTTCATGCTCACGTTTGGCGATTTCTTCATTCGCAAGAATATTGGCGATTGTAGAGGCCAACTGATCACCGATACCTTGCACGACCTTTAACTGAAGCGGCGAAAAAATTCGCTTTTTATCTGAAAACAGGAATAGCACGCCGATCTCCTGGTTCCTGTCTCGGAGTGAGATGCCGATCATGTGCACTGTGCCGTGTTGGTGAAGAAACCTGACATAAGACGGCGCATTTTCTTTCTTTACAATTTCATCCAGGTCGAACAGGATTGGTTCTCGTGAATGCAAGGCTATTTCGAATACGCCATCGGGAAAGCGGTGATGGGCAGCCCTCATCTGAGGGTACGTTTTGTCACTTTGTCGAACGGATTTTTCGTTGACTAAGAAACCACTGAATGTTTGTCCGTTGCCATCCACAATCGCGATGGTTAAATCGTTGTAGAAAGAAAGATTAGTTAATTGCGTTTGCAGAATCGGCATCAATTCTTCCTTGTGACGGATAGAAGAAAAAGCACTGCTGACCGAAAGCAGACTTTCTTTTTCCCGGCTTCTTTCTGCCAATTCCTCATGGTAAATCAGGTTTACCATAGCCGTAGCAAAATGATGTGACACTTCCCGAATAAGTAGCTGGTCGTCCGGGGGAAAGGAATGATCCTTGGTAGAAAGCAAAACAAGTGTGCCGATAATTACATTATTGTGCTGCAGCCTGATACCGGCCAATTCTTTAATGCCTGCTTGTTGAAGAAACTGGATGTGGGCTCTTCCTTCCTTTACCAGTTGATCTATTTGCAACACAACTGTTTCCGCCGAGTCCCTGATGAGGTTGTGAATTCCATCATCAATTGGGTATTCGCTAAATGCGATAGCGTTGAAGTCAGGGTGCTGGTTAGTGGTTTCACAGGATTCCAGGAAGACGCGGAACGTGCCTTTTGCAAGATTAAAACGGGTAATCGCCAGATCGGAAAAACACAGCGTGGACTGCAATGTTTTTTGAATAGTCTGCACAAGATCGCCTTTGTTACGGATAGAAGCAATGGCATGGTTAACTGATAACAGCAGCTTATTTTCCCTTTCCTTTTTTACAATTTGTTCCCTGTCCAGGATGTTGTTTACGATAATGGTTACCTGGTCAGCCAGTTGTTCAATCAGCTGCTTGTGATGTTCATCAAATGCTCCCTTTTTCTCCGATAGGATCATCAATACGCCAAGCGTTTCATTGTCATTTTGTAGTCTTATGGAAAGGCCCTCCCGCAAACCGGCATGGTAAGCAATGCAGGTATAGTCAGGAGGCGATTTTGATTGCATGACTTCTTCATATGAAAAGGAGATTGGTTTTTCTGATTGTAAGACGTCCTGGAAAAAACGGTCGAGTGCAGAAAAACGGACAGTAAGCAATGGCGCATAAGATGGATTTTGTTGTCGATGCGGTGCTGCCAACCGTAAAAAAGGAATAATCGTGTTGTTGTGGCTATCGAAGCGACAAATAAAAAAGTCATCCGTATTAAAAAGTGCCTTCAGCTTCGGATAAATCAAACGCAGAATGTCCTTCTTGTCTTTTACCAGAGCAATACTTTTATTAATTGAAAGAAGAAGTTGTTGTTCTTCTTTTTCCCTCTGTAGAAGTGCCAGATCAGTCATCTGTAACGACGCCAAAGCCTTTGTTTTCTTTCCGATTGTTGGCATGGTGTCGGAAGCATTTTGTCGTTTAACCGGCATAGCTTAAAGTTAATCCATTCCATTATCGAAATAACACATATGCTTTCGTCAATTAGCGATATTTCGTTAACTATTTTTCAGCCTCTTTAATATAAGTTGTTGATTAGTAAGCTGAAATAAACGTGGCACCACAATTGGCTTATTAGTGTCGCCAGCTATTCAAAAATCGGAGTAGCAATTACGCCACAACACAACCATCTTATATGAAATTCGTCAGCCACAACCAACAACCAGGCGCAATACTTACCACCTTTGCAGATTCAGGTTATTCAAACCATGAGAAGCGTATTCATTTTGAAATACAAACCCTTGAATGGATGGAAGAGAACGTTCATTTTCCACCTGAAAAGGAAGAGCGATTATCCAATTTTGAGATAATCTACTTTACAACCGGACACGGTTTTATAAAAGCTGACACGGACATCTTTCAAGTAAAAGAGGAAACTATTTTTTGCTTCGTGCCTGGACAGGTAAGACGGTTTATGCTAGTTGGACAACAAGAAGGGTATTGCATTCGTTTTGCGCCGGATTTTCTGCTTAGTGGTAGCGCTCACTTAAAGACAGTTTCCTGGCTTGAAAATTACGGTGCAGGAATACCCGTGCCGGTGATTGAGCCAAGTACTGAAATGCGAGCTGAAATAAAACAGATCGTTTATGCACTTCAAAAAGAATACACCAATTATTTTTTATTAAGAGCAGAACTGCTATCGGGTTTATTAAATATTCTGTTGATCCATTTATCTCGCCAGTTGAAGTTAACCAGTCAGGATTCGATTCTTGGCAAAGACAATGAATTGGTGCATCAGTTCAAGCGGTTATTGAAGAAAAATTTTATCAGCAAAAAGCAAGTGGCCGATTATGCCAGTGAACTTTGTGTTACCCCAAACTATCTCAACAAAACCGTGAAGAAGATCACAGGGTTTACGGCCAGCTATCATATTCAGCAACAAATTATATTGGAGGCTAAGCGCCAGGTTATTCACTCCAATGGTAGTATGAAGGAGATTGCTTACTTTCTTGGGTTTGATAATTTGGCTCACTTCAGTAAGTTTTTCAAGAACAATTCGGGAATGAATTTCACTTCATTTAGAAAGGGCTTGGTCCCGGTTGGCTGAAAAGTTGATAATTCTTTCAAAGACGTTTATTCTTTGCTTTGATTACACGGTGATGAATACGAAAAAAATCTTTATTCGTCGGCGATAGCTGAAAAGCTGGAAGGAAAGGAGGGAAAGAAACATTTATTCACAGGCGGTAACAATAATAGAAGGCCATCGGTTTGTCTTCCTAAAGCCACCTTTCCAATGTCTTGTTTCTTAATCATGGATTACAACAAATACTGCTGAATTACAGCCAAATCCTTTTAATACAACCCTATACAACAAATGCCAAAGCGGCAGCATGAATTAACTCAACTGACGGAATTGGTGAAGAAAACGATCTGCACCCTTTTTGCAGGGAGAGGGGCACTTATGCGTCTTATAGGCTTTAAAGTTCCAAGACGCATATTTAAACAGACGATTATGCAAAAAAAAGAAGAAGTGCCAATCATCCCTTCAAAGGATATGATTGTTGGTTCAAAAGACGCAACTGTACAGTTAGTAATGTTTGGTGACTACGAGTCATTGGAAACACGTGAGGCAAACGAAGTGATGAAAAAACTGTTAGAGAATTATAAAGGGCAGGTGAATTTCACGTTCCGTCATTTTCCGCTGACACAGATTCATCAAAAAGCGCACAAAGCGGCAGAAGCAGCCATTGCTGCTGGTCAGGAAGGAAAGTTCTGGGAGATGCACCAGCGGTTGATGGAACATCCAATGCAGCTTGGCGTTATTTCTTTAAAGGGGCATGCCCGTGAAGTAGGTGTAAAGGACAAGCGTTTGCTGGAAAAGCTGATGAACAGCGACTACGGCTGGTTCGTGCAGGATGATCTTCAGGAAGGTCTCAAGCGTGGCGTGCGGGACATTCCGGTATTGTTTGTTAACGGAAAAGAGGTAGAAAAACCAATGACCATTAACCGGGTGGGTAAAGCGATTCGCGAAGCATTAGCCACGGGCAAAATAAGTAGGAGAGCTGCCTAGCCAACGGTTGTAATTTGCTGATTAGCGTATTGATTCCGGACGACTACGTTCTTAACACATCCTGGAAAGCGGGGGTTTTGTCGATCACACCTTTTGTAAAAGGGCATAGTGGAATTAATTTCAGGTCTTTGGTCCTTGCAAATTCAACTACCTGTTGTACCAACTGCTTTCCAATTCCTTTTCCTTCCAACGATTCATCTACTTCGGTGTGTTCTACAATGAAAGTTTTTTCACCCGCCCACAAATAAACGATTTCTGCCAAACGCTTCCCGTTTTCCTCCACGTAAAAACTTCCTTTCTTACCGTTGTCTTCCTGTTGAATTGTCATAGTGTTGATAGATGGTTGCTTTGGCGTTATACCAATTGATACGATGGTTGGGATAAAGATCGTATTCTTTTGCGCAGTGAAGAAAACTATGCGATTCCCCTAAACTACAGGGGAACTTTGCAGGCAAATTAGTGTCCGATTGAGTTAGTGAAAGAACTTATAAACCAATCCTGTCAGGATTCAGACAGTTCAACTAATCCGCTACTATTTACTCCATTAGAGTCCCAAAGAACCTTTCGGTAATACATCAGCGGGAAACTGGGCCGGGTCTTCCGTTTCTTCTGTCACCCTCTACCTATTTCGGGGTAGTGCATTGGTAGTCAGCGCTAGTCTCCTTATATTTATCGCTGCTGCATGAACCAAAACCCAGAACAGAAGGCGAGAGACCTGATTGATGCCCAACTGACGGCGTGCGGATGGATTCTTCAAGATAAGAAATCTATCAACCTCGCTGCAGGCACTGGCGTGGCGATCCGCGAATATCAAACCGGTGTTGGTCCTGCTGATTACATCCTGTTCGTGAACCGGAAACCGGTCGGACTTATTGAAGCCAAGCGGGAAGAAGAAGGGGTGAGGCTGACCAATGTAGAAGAGCAATCTACCGAATATGCTTCCGCCAAACTCAAATACATCAACAACGATCCGCTACCTTTTGTGTACGAAAGTACCGGCGAGCTCACCCGCTTTACTGACTACCGCGATCCAAAGCCTCGTTCACGACCCGTGTTTACGTTTCACCGGCCGCAAACCTTTGAGGCCTTACTCAAAGAAGGCAAAACATTAAGAGCCCGTGTGCACGATATACCGCCACTGCAACCCGATGGCTTGCGAGACTGCCAGGTAACCGCCATCACCAACCTGGAAAAGTCATTCCGAGAAGCCCGGCCCAAAGCCCTGGTTCAAATGGCAACCGGCAGTGGTAAAACCTTTACGGCCATCACCTCTATCTATCGCCTCTTAAAATTTGCCAAAGCCAAGCGCATTTTATTCCTGGTTAATACCCGCAACCTGGGCGAACAGGCGGAGCAGGAATTTAAAAAGTTTGAACCGCAGGATGATAACCGTCTCTTTCCTGAACTCTATGGCGTAACCCGGTTGAGTTCCTCGTTTATCCCAGCAGACAGCCAGGTGTATATCAGCACCATCCAGCGGCTTTATTCCATTTTAAAAGGAACCGACCTGGACGAACGGGACGAAGAAGAAGACCCTGCTGAGAAGAAGTGGAAACCCAAAGAGCCTATGCCCGTGGTGTACAACCGGCAGGTGCCCATGGAGTTCTTTGATTTCATCGTCATTGACGAATGCCACCAGAGCATTTACAACCTCTGGAAGCAGGTGTTGGATTATTTTGATGCCTTTCAAATTGGCCTGACCGCCACCCCCGACAACCGCACCTTTGGTTATTTCGATAAAAACATCGTATCAGACTACGGCTATAAAAAAGCAGTGGAAGACGGTGTGCTGGTGCCTTACAATGTGTTCCAAATTGAAACCAAGATCACTAAAGAAGGCGCAAAGATTGCCTTGGGCGAATATATTGACCGCCGGGAAAAACTTACCCGCAAAAAGTTCTGGAACCAACTGGATGAAGATATAGAGTACAGCAATAAGCAACTGGATGATAAGGTAGTGAACCCGAACCAGATCACCCTCATTATACAAGCAGTACGAGACCAGTTGCCCGTAATGTTCCCCGACCGTGTAGATGGGGACGGGAAGTTTGAAGTGCCCAAGACTTTAATCTTCGCCAAGAGCGACTCCCATGCCGATGATATCATCAACATTGTGCGCCGTGAGTTTGCTGAAGAGGCCCGCTTTTGTAAAAAAATCACCTACCGCACGGCGGAAGGTCCCGAAAAGGAAGACCCGAAGACCGTGCTGCAACAGTTCCGCAATAGTTATTATCCACGCATTGCCGTAACGGTCGACATGATTGCTACCGGCACCGACATTCGTCCGCTGGAAGTGCTCCTGTTTATGCGGGATGTAAAAAGCCGTTCCTATTACGAACAGATGAAAGGCCGCGGCACCCGCACCTGCAGCCTCGATGAACTGCGCAGCACCGGCACACCTGCCGCTAAATTCTCCAAGGACCATTTTGTGATCATTGATGCCATTGGCGTAGAGAAGAGCCAGAAGACCGACAGCCGCCCGCTGGAAAAGGCGCCGGGCCTGAGTTTGAAAGAAGTTTTAGAACGTGTTGCGATGGGACAAAAAGACGAAGAGATGCTGAGCACACTCGCCAACCGGCTCATACGCTTAGACAAACAAATAACCGATAAAGAGCGGGCCATCTTTGCCGAGAAAGCCGGCGGCAAAACCATCAACAGCGTAGTAAAAGATTTGCTCAATGCCTACGATGCGGATACGGTAGAAAGTCAAAAGGAAAAAGTAAAAAGTCAAAACCCGGAAGCGAACCCCGAACAGTTGGAAACCCTATTCACCACTCACCACTCACAACTGACGGAAGCTGCCACTGCCGTCTTCAACGCCTGGGAGCTTCGCAGCTTCATCATCGACGTTCGAAAAAAATACGACCAGTTCATTGACCACATCAACCCCGACGAAATTACCTCTATGGGTTGGGTAGCCGATAGCAAGGCTGCAGCCGAAGCCCTTGTACACGATTTTGAGCAGTGGATAGAAGACCATAAAACAGAGATCACCGCCCTGCAAATCTTTTATGCGCAGCCATACCGCCGCCGGGAGCTGTCGTATACCATGCTGAAAGAACTGGCCGAAGCCGTGAAGATGAGCAAGCCCCAACTGGCGCCGCTCCAGGTATGGCAGGCCTTCGGGCAGTTGGAGAAAGTAGCAGGCCGGCCAAAGGGCGAACTGATGGCCCTTGTAGCCCTGGTGCGCCGGGTATCGGGGATGGACGCCACCCTTACGGCCTTTGATAAAACGGTGGACCGCAATTTCCAGGACTGGATCTTTCGCAAGCAGGCCGGCACCCTCAAGTACACCGAAGAACAGGTGCAGTGGCTGCGCCTGATAAAGGATTATATCGCCGCCTCTTTTCATGTGGACAGGGAAGATTTCGAGCTCGACCCGTTTAACAAGCAGGGCGGACTTGGAAAAATGTGGCAATTGTTTGGCGAAGAAACCGATGCCCTTATTAATGAATTAAATGAAAGTTTGGTTGCGTAGAATTATGTACCAGGCAGCAGTGCTACTATTAAGCTGCTGTTGCGTCGCACTCTTGTACGTTCTGAAACAGTATTGAACAATGAAGGAAGAACAAAAGATAAACGGATTGCCAAAAGATTGGAAGTGGGTGAAGCTACACGAGATTGTATCACTACTTGGAGATGGTCTTCATGGTACGCCGGTATATTCAGAAGACGGCGATTACTACTTTATTAATGGGAATAACCTAAGCGATGGTAAAATTATAATTAAAGAAAATACCAAAAAGGTCTGCCAAAAACAGTTCGATAGACACAAGAAAAATTTGACTGATAAGACGATTCTTGTTTCAATAAATGGAACTATCGGAAACGTTGCCTTCTATAAAAATGAAAAAGTTATACTCGGGAAAAGTGCTTGTTATTTCAATGTAAAAGAAGATATAGATAAATACTACATCGCTTTGTTATTGAAAGGGGAAAGGTTTCTTAGATATGCAAATAGTTCGGCTACGGGAAGTACAATAAAAAATGTATCCCTAAAAGCTATGAGAGAATTTGAGTTGCCTTTACCTCCAAAAGAAACCCAACAACAAATTGTTTCCAAAATAGAAGAACTCTTTAGCGAATTAGATAAAGGCATTGAAGAATTAAAAACCACACAACAACAATTAAAAGTTTACCGGCAGGCTGTATTAAAATGGGCTTTTGAAGGAAAGCTAACAAATGAAGATGTAAAAGATGGCGAGTTGCCGGAAGGATGGCAGCTGCAAAGACTAGACGACATTGGCACATGGCGTGGCGGTGGAACGCCAAGTAAAGGCAACAAAGAATTTTGGGAAAACGGAAATATTTTATGGGTTTCACCAAAAGACATGAAGTCAAAAGTCATAACTGATACAATTGATAAAATTACAGGTGAAGCAATAGAAATGTCAACGGCTCAATTAATACCGAAAGGCTCAGTATTATTCGTAGTGCGAAGCGGAATACTTAGAAGAACATTGCCGGTCGCAACTACTATTTGCGATGTAACAGTTAACCAAGATTTAAAAGCATTAACTCCAAGAGCAGCTAATCCTGACTATGTATTCTATTACGTAGAAGCAAAGAATGACGATATAAGAAAGACATGTAGTAAAGATGGAACTACAGTTGAAAGCATCGAAACTGCCCTGTTGAAAAATTATCAGATACCAATTTGCTCCTCCGAAGAACAGCAACAAATCGTTCAGGAAATAGAAAGCCGCCTGAGTATTTGTGATAAGATAGAAGAAACTATTACTAACAGTTTAAAACAGGCAGAGGCTTTACGGCAAAGCATTTTGAAGAAAGCGTTTAAAGGAACTCTTTTATAATAAAACTAACTACATGACAACCAAAGATGGTTTTGAAATCAAGTTTGTCTTTCTAGCTTATGTACCTCCGTACGATGCAGGAGCAGCCCCTAGCGTTTTAAAAACCGAGGTGATAAAAACTGCAGGCAAAACAACAGACTACTTATTTAAGATTTTTGATGCCTCATTTAATGAGTCGACGGTCGAAATCCTTTTCAATTCTGATGGTAAACAAAATAATGATATCAGGTCACTAATACTCGCAATTGCTCAAAAAACAAAAAGCGCCGATAAAAAGAAATATGCGGATAGGTTAGCCCATGCTCTTTATAATGTGACGGATCAAAGAAATGGAACAGGACTGTTCGCTGTAATTATCGGAGCGAAAGATCACATAACACGCTTGGTGTTAGCTCGGTTTAAAGGTGACGATGGACTAGTAAACAAAAGCAAAAATTTACTTATCGATTATGTATCTGAGGTTTTCACGAAGAGATCAAACCATTATAAGCTGGCAGTATTTCAAGATATCCTTTCTGATAAATCATTTTGGAAAGCGTATTCGATTGACAAACAGCTAACAGCAAGCAACCAGAAACAAATATCAATTTTTTGGGTTGAAAAGTTTCTTCAAGCAAAAACCGCATTGACGTCGGCTCAAGGAACAATTCAATTTTCCAAAGCAATAAAAGGTATTATTTCAACGTCTGTAGATTTAAATGAGCAAGAGGAAATCATTACAGGAGTAATTAATCTCAGACACAAAAGTGGTGCAAAAATCAGTATCTCCGATTTTTGTGACAAATATTTATCACCTAATACAGCAGTGCGCTTAAAAGAGTCTATAAAGGATAAAGATTTTCTTAATTCAGTATTTGAAATTGACCGAGAAATCTACAGAAAAGAGTTTGGGAAAACAGTGTTGGCTATTCAAGACGGAATCATCGTTTATGTTCCAACGTTTCAGTATGAAAAGCATGTGACTGAAGTTGCAAATAATGACGGTACCAAAAATGTAATAATCAAAGGCCGTCTAAACTCAAAGAAAATGAATGCACAATCCAAATTACCAGAAAATGTTAGGCAAAAGAGAAACACTAGAAATTGACTTCAAATCAATTGAGCCAGCACTATCTGAGATTGCCGCAAACTTGGAAGAAAATCTCCTTGAGATAATGGAAGGGGTTACTCATATTGATCGTATACAAACGAGAGTCAAAGGACTAGATAGCCTAGTTGACAAAGCTCAAAGTAAAGTCGACGGGAAATTTAAATACAATGTCCCTTTAAAGGAAATACAAGATCTGATCGGCGCTAGAATAGTTGTTTATTACAAGGGTGATGTGGACGTCGTCAGGGAAATGGTTTTAAAATTTTACAATACAGTGGAGGTGCATTCATTTATTCCTGATAGTGCTACCAAGTTTGGATATGAAGGCTTTCATACTATTTGTAATATTCCAAGCCCTATTTATTCAGGATATCGTATAGATCCACTCATTCCTGATTTCTTTGAGCTTCAGGTGAAGACTCTTTATCAGCATGCGTGGTCGCAAGCCAATCATGGACTCGGCTATAAGCCGCAGTCGAAACTTTCTTATGATGAAGAAAGAAAGTTGGCATTTATTGCGGCTCAGTCGTGGGGAGCAGACTCCATTTTGTCTGAATTGACCACAAAAACTCATTAAGCAAATGCAAATTGAAAATGTTCAATCAAATAGTGTTTTTCCTTTGGCTTTAGACAAAATCATGACTTTAGATGCTATTACTGAAATAGTAAAGGGTGAATGCATATATACAAAGGGTGTATTCGATATTCTTCACTACGGCCATCTTTCTTTGTTTTCTTACTTGGATAAATTAAAGCAAGGAGGCACATTAAAAATTGTAGTAGGAGTTACGTCAGATAGAGTAGTTAAGATAAAGAAGGGTGACAATCGACCTATTAATCCTGAGCATGAACGAACCATGCAAATAGCATTTTTGTCGCAGGTTGATTTTGTTTACACTCACGATGAAGTTGATTACATAAATGCAATAACGGTTCTTAAACCGCAAGTCTATGTAAAAGGTATGGATACTGTTGGGCAACAAGATAACGGTGTTATACTTGAAAAAAACCCTGAATTTACCTTCTTAGATGTAAGTGCAAAACTTGTCGTTTATAACGATAATAGCAGTATTTCAACGTCAGACATCATTAATCGAATAGTTGCGAAAGCATAATTAAGTACACACCGTCATATGTTTAAGACTCTAAAGAAAATTTGGTATGAACTTTCTGCAAAGGAGCGTTCATATCTCAAGGCTGGCCTTTCGATAATTGGATTTGTTGGGTTCTTTTCAATCTTCTTGCTGCCATTAATCTTAACCAGAAAATTTTGGTCATTTGTTGACTACAATTCTACATCAGGTATCGGAGATACAATAAATGGTATTTCAAGCCCATTTATTGCATTGTTAGCAGCACTTTTAACTTTCCTTGCGTTTTATATACAATACAAAGCCAACATCCAACAACGAAATCAGTTTAGGATAGAACTCAGACAGCGAGGACAGGACTCGAAAGCTCAGGACAAGATTTGGCAAATCGAAAGGCTAGAGAATCGCTTCTTTGAAATGATAAAGTTTCATCGGCAAAATGTAGGTGAAATGAACTACACTTCATACTCAAGAACACTCGCTCAAAATCCAAGCGACGATAAATTGGAGAAGCACAGAGCGGTTGGAAAGAAAGTTTTTAAAGAAGTCTTTTCAGATTTCGAAAAGCTCTTTGATGAAGTAAATATTCTCTTTGAGAACGCTTCTGAAAATCAGATTTACAAGGAGCAATATCTACAAAACCTGAGGAAGAACGTATTGTTATCACAACGCAATATTGATTTAATCCTTTATGCCAAAATTGATATTGTTTATTGTATCATATTTTTCGGTACTGGCGAAAGTGGCATAGCTACAATAAAGAATTTTTTTGCAGTTAAATACAATTCGAATTTTTACGATGACTTGCTGCTGTTTGCTTCTTTAAAACCCAAGGTCGAGTCTAAAAACTGGCGAAAGTGGTTAACCTTTATTAAGTTGTCAGAATCTAACCAGCAAGAGATATTCAAGCAGTGGAGAGATGATCGGATAAATGAATTAAACGGAATTGAAACACATAAATCTGACGAGAACAAATCTTTCCAGTACAGACAGGTTTATTACAATAATAATTATTACAAGTATTATGGCGGACATCAATTTAGGTTAGGACATTATTTCCGCCACCTTTTTCAAACTGTAACCTATATAAACGAATCTAGGCTTTTATCTTACTGCGATAAGTATGCTAACATAAAACTTTTAAGAGGTCAGTTGTCCACTTATGAACAATTAATCATTTTTATAAATAGTGTTTCATCTTTAGGTAGGGTATGGGAACTCGAAACAAAAAAGGACCCATCTAAAGCTTTTGAGATAAACGAGCAGTTAATTACAAAATACAATCTCATAAAAAATGTTCCAGGGGACTTTATTGTGAAGACAGTATATTCTTCGGATTTTTACCCAGATGTCATTTACGAAGCGCTTCCACATAATAATGAGGAACAAAGGCAAATGATTGAAAAGTTATACTATTAGATATTTTATTCATGTCCACCCATCAAATCATATCCAAAGTCTGGTCGTTCTGCAATACCCTCCGGGATGATGGTGTTGGCTACGGTGATTACCTGGAGCAACTGACTTACCTGCTGTTTTTAAAAATGGCCGATGAATACACCCGGCCGCCGTACAATCGTACCATCAACATACCACCGGCCTACAACTGGCAAAGCCTAACGCCTTTGCGTGGTGCGGAGCTTGAAGGTCATTACACACTTGTGCTTCGGAAGCTGGGAAGGGAGAAAGGCATCCTGGGCCAGATATTTACCAAGAGCCAGAACAAGATACAGGACCCGGCCAAGCTGTATAAACTAGTTGACCTGATAGATAAAGAGAATTGGGTGATGATGGGCGCCGATGTAAAGGGCGATATTTACGAAGGCCTGCTAGAGAAGAATGCGGAAGATACCAAGAGCGGCGCCGGCCAGTACTTTACGCCTCGTGCCCTTATCCGGGCCATGGTGGAATGTGTTCGTCCCGAGCCGATGAAGACCATAGCCGACCCGGCCTGTGGTACGGGTGGTTTTTTTTTAGCGGCGTATGATTTTATTGTCGCCACCCATACAGATTTAGACAAAGAGCAAAAGCGCTTTTTAAAGTTCGGTACGTTTTGGGGCAATGAGATTGTTGCGGGTACAAGACGGCTGGCCCTCATGAATTTGTTCCTTCACAACATCGGCGACATTGACAGCGACAACAGCATATCACCCGCCGATGCGCTGATTGCACCTTCGCCGGAGCGGTACGACTATGTGCTGGCCAATCCACCCTTTGGCAAAAAAAGCAGCCAGACCTTTACCAATGAAGAAGGCGAACAGGAGAAAGAAGACCTGACCTATAACCGCCAGGACTTCTGGGCCACCACCTCCAACAAGCAATTGAATTTTGTGCAGCACATTCGCTCCATGTTAAAGCCTTCGGGCATGGCGGCTGTTGTTATTCCTGATAATGTGTTGTTTGAAGGCGGGGCAGGAGAGACGGTGCGCAAGAAGCTGCTGGAAACAACCGATGTACATACCATCCTTCGCCTGCCCACCGGTATCTTTTATGCCAACGGCGTAAAGGCCAATGTGGTTTTTTTCGACAACAAACCTTCGAGTAGAGACCCCTGGACCAAAGAGATCTGGTTTTACGATTACCGCACCAATGTGCACCATACGCTGAAGAAGAATCCATTAAAGCTTAGCGACCTGCAGGATTTTATTACTTGCTATAATCCTTCTAATCGGCATAAACGAAAGGAAACCTGGAGTGCCGAAAACCCGGAAGGACGTTGGAGGAAGTACAGCTATGAAGAGATTATTGCAAGGGATAAAACGTCGCTGGATATTACCTGGCTAAAAGACAAATCACTGGCTGATTTGGATAACCTGCCCGACCCGGATGTGCTGGCGGAGGAGATTGCAGAGAACCTGGAAAGTGCATTGGGAAGTTTTCGGGAGATTATTGCGCAGTTGAAAAAGTAAATATTTATTTTCAACAGGTACAGCTTCAAACGGTCAACCAAAACGAACGAAGAGATAGTTATGCTGCGTTTTTATTGTTTAAGCCTGTTTTGTTTTTTTTGCAGTTTTGTTTATGCACAACAGCCGGTTTTGCAATGGGCTAAACATCTGGGCACTAGCAACGCAAGTAATGTCGGAACCAATAATGGAAGATCGATTGCGGTAGATGCACAGGGAAACGTTTATTCGGCTGGCGTTTTCTTTAACACCCTTGATTTTGATCCAGGACCGGGTGTTTACAACCTCACGACACCGGGCCAGGGAATTTATATATCGAAACTGACTTCTTCCGGTGATTTTGTTTGGGCGAAGCAATTACCCTTAGGCGTCACGGGACCTATTTATTTCAATATTGATGCTCAGGCCAACGTTTATATCACCGCCTACATAGGCGGACCGGCTGACATGGATCCAGGCCCCGGTGTTTATATCCCGCCGATGGTTGGGCCACAGGACGCTTTTCTTTTAAAGCTGGATACTGACGGCAATTTTGTTTGGGAGAAACAATTTGGCGGCGCCGGAACAAACAATGCTGCCAGTGGTTACGCTGTTGAAATTGACCGAAACGGCGATGTGCTACTTTGCGGTTCTTTTTATGGTACTGTTGATTTTGATCCGGGACCATCGACTTCCTTGTTGACGGGAACAAGTACCTCCACTGTATTTATCGTTAAGCTGACTGCTGCCGGTAATTTTCAGTGGGCACGTAAACTCGGAAGCGCAGGATATGTGAATGCAGAAGATATCAAATGCGACGGGGGAAACAATGTTTATACAACTGGTTGGTTTGGTGGGACGACAGATTTTGATCCGGGAGCCGGTGTCGTTAATCTATCGGCCGGTGGGCCTGCAGATGGATTTGTCTGTAAACTTGATCCCACAGGAAACTTTGTCTGGGTAAAAAAAATTGGTAATTCCGTCGGTAACGAGGTCATTCAACCGAGAGGAATAGATATCGACGCACAAAACAATATTTATACGTCCGGAGCTTACCAGGGTACACAAGATTTTGATCCTGGTGCAGGAGTTGCGACTTTAACCAGTAACGGTGGCGCCGATGCATATGTACTGAAATTAGACGCCTTGGGAAATTTTATTTGGGCTAAAAGTATTGGAGGGATAGATGGTGATCAATCCCTGGATGTTACTGTTGATTTACTTGGAAATCCATGTATAACTGGGATCTTCGGAAAACAAACAGATTTTGATCCTGGCCCAGGCACATCAGTTGTGAACCTGTATGATGATGCAGCTGTCGTAAAACTTGATGGTAATGGAAATTTTGTGTTTGCGGCGCCATTTAAACCCATTGGTAGTGGGCTTTCGGCCGGAAGGAGGTTAGTTACAGATGCTGCACAAAATGTGTATGTGACCGGATCTTTTGGTGGCATGATTGATTTTGATCCGGGTCCTGCGAGTTTTATTCTTACAAGCAGTGGAAACAGTCAGGGAATTTTCGTTGCAAAACTTGCTAAATGCTTAAACCCCACAAGTGCTAGCATCACGATCAACTCCTGTCAGGCCTATACCCTGAATGGCCAGACTTATGGTTCCTCCGGCACTTACACACAGATCATTCCTAATGCTGCAGGATGCGATTCAATTATCACTTTACAGTTAAGCATTAACCAAAAACAAACGCAACAATCAATCGCCATTTGTGAGGGGAATTCGTTTTTCGTAGGCGGCGCTAATCAAATAATTTCCGGAATTTATACCGACACATTGCAAACAACTTTAGGCTGCGATTCAATTGTGAAGACTACGCTGACGGTTCATGCGAAACCCAAACCCGATTTAGGGCAAGACAGAACTTTATGTAATGATTCGTCACTGGTGCTTACGCCAGGGACATTTGCCACTTACAGCTGGCACGATCTTACCTCGCAAAGCTCTTTTACGGTCAATACTTCCGGAACATTTTGGGTAACTGTGACAGATCAAAATAGTTGTTCGGCTGCCGACACGATCGTGATTAGTGCCGCACCAACGCCATCGAGTTTTCTAAAGCCGGTAGATAGTATTTGTAGTTATGGTACGCTAACCCTAGAGCCTGTAACTAATTATCGTAGTTATTTATGGTCTACCGGTTCGACCCAAAGCAACATTACAATAAGCGCTGCCGGCAATTATTGGGTAACCGTCAGTAATGAATTTGGTTGTCACGGCACTGATACTATTACAATTCTTCCACGGCAATGCATGAAAGGTTTTTTTATGCCAACGGCTTTCACCCCGAATGGAGACAGAAGAAATGATGACTTCAGGGCGCTATTATTCGGCAATGTAAAAAAGTATCGATTGACTATTTATAATCGATGGGGCCAGATTATCTTCTCCACCACAGAACAAATGAAAGGGTGGGATGGAACACTCGGTGGTACACCTCTTCGCAGTGACGTCTTCGTTTGGGTGTGTCGCTATCAGTTTGAAGGGGAAGGTGAAAAAATGGAAAAAGGAACAGTTACATTGATTCGATAAAGTAAATGGCCTTCGTCATTAATTGATGATCTTTTAAGGATTCAGAATATACATCAAATAACGTTGCGTGCCAATTAGAAAGGGGACGTATAAAATGTAAAGGTGATAGTGTAGCGAATATATCTTTAGCTGTCTAGATGATTGTTCCCTGCTTCAACAAGCACAAGGAGTTTGAGACTTAACTTCAGTCCAAGCCTTCTTGGTTTCCGGTCAGCCGTTCTATTTCTTTAAAATTGGCGAGAGCCTGCTTCGCGTTCTGGAGCGCCACTTGCATGGCTTCCCGAATCTCACCCGGAGCGAAATGTAAGATTCCATTTTCAATTTTACGGATGTCGTTCTCAAGACGTTGGGCCGGAGTTTTCATGTTTCTAATTTAATTACTTAGTTCTTTAATTAGTAAAAGTTATAGCATCTTATGGCCGTGTTTCAGATGTTTTAATCCCCTGTTATTGTGTATGTCGACCACTACAACTTATTGATTTTTATATGTTTATCTTGTTCGGTTAAGCTCTGGTGCAGTTGGTCTAGTTTTCTTAAGCCTTCTGTATAAAAGTTCGATAACTGTTCCGTTCTTTCCACATTAATCTCCTCAACTAAACACAAATTCCGTAAACCCAACGTTTGCGGGATTTGTGTTTTCTTCCAGCAATAACCTTTATATATAAAATCTGCTAAACATCTTTGCAACATTTTTTTATTAAAAGTGTAAGCTGCTCTGTGTACACATGTTACATTAATTTTCAAAAAATATTAACAGATCTTTATCTTTCTAGGCATGGTTGCATATATTAGTATTTCTGTTTAACGTTCCCCCATCCACCCAACGAAAATCTCAACTGTTCGTTTTATTATTCTTTATATAAACCGACATGCACATGAGAAAATTTCTGTCAGTAAGCCTGTTGCTTATGCTTAGCACCCTTGTGTCCTGGGCACAACGCACAGTCACAGGAAAAATCACCGATGCCAACGGGAACCCCGTCCCCAGCGCATCGGTACAAGTCCAAAACACCCGAACAGGGACAGTCACAAAAGAGGATGGAACCTTCTCCTTGACGGTTCCCGCAAATGCCCGCACGCTGGTGGTGTCAGCAGTAGGCTTTAGTCCACAGGAAATCGCCATTGGCGATCAGTCAAGCTTTTCCGTTTCCCTGCGTAGTGGTAATGATAACATGCAGGAGGTGGTAGTGACCGCCATGGGCATTCGACGGTCCGAAAAAGCCCTGGGTTATGCAGTATCAAAGGTTGATCCTTCTACCATGGTGCAGAAATCAGAGCCAAACATCCTGAACACACTTGCCGGTAAAGTACCGGGTGTTGATATCAGGGCTGGCCAGGGTGCACCGGGTGCCGCTACCCGCATCCAAATCAGGGGCGTATCTTCTTTTAGCGGAGGCGAACCGCTGATTGTGGTAGATGGTGTGCCGTACAGTAACCCCCTTGTAAATACCAGTAACCCATTCAGCGGTGGTGGTACTTACGGCTCTGGGTTAAACAACCTTGATCCAAACGACATTGAATCCATTAACGTGCTAAAAGGTGCAGCCGCTGCATCGCTGTATGGTTCAAGGGCTGCAAACGGTGTCTTGCTGATCACCACAAAATCGGGCTCTCCAAAGAAAGGGGCAAAGTCACTGAACGTAACCTACAGGGGTGGTTACAGCATTGAAAAAGTGGCCGATATTCCAGAGTTCCAAAACCTTTATGGTGCCGGTGCTAATTTCAGAACGCAGTCTTCCAACGGCTCATGGGGTGCCAAGTTTGGAAGAGGCGTTATTTACGATGCTTCCGGGAACGTAATTGGTACGTCAGCGTCAGGCATCGACTCAATTCCTGCCACTACCTGGGCTACAATGTTTGCCTCTTACCCCGAGCTGTTTCCAAATGGAAGACTGGCTTACAAAGCTGTTCCGAACAATGTATCGGCTTTGTTTAATACCGGTAACCTGATGGAGCATTCCGTTGGACTTAACGGTGGCCAGGGAACATCGCTCTTTAACGTTACACTTTCCCGCGTTGACCAAAAAGGCTACATCACCAACTCCAGCTATGAGAAGAACAACTTCAGTGTTGGTGGACAAACAGCGGTAGGCAAACTCACTATAGGCGCCAGCATGTCCTATGCCCGTTCCAAACAAATTGGCGGGTTTATTGGACAGGCGCAGAGCTTTTTATCACAATGGGGCCGTACATATACCATGGCAAGAAACTGGGATATTGTTGGCTGGCCCTCGGAAGACAGGACCGGTAAACAAATTGGTTTCAACGACGGACAGTACACCAATCCGGTGTGGGCTGCCCATCATAACGTAATTACATCGGTCGATGATCGCCTCGTTGCAAACATCAGGAGTTCTTACAGGTTCAGCCCAAGAGTAAGACTTGACTTTAATGCCGGTGTAAACAGCTATGCACTTTTCAGGGACCAGATCATTGATAAATCTTCTTTGGGAAGTTCAGACAATACATTGGGTACGCTTACCGAAGTTGTTAACAGGCAACAAGAAATTCAGGGTAGAATACTTGCCGTAATTACACCCAAAATTTTTGATGACTGGACACTTGATATAAATATCGGTAGCGATGTTAACGAAAGAAACAGCCGTGCACAACAGGTTTACGGAGTTGATTTTGTTATCCCTGGACTGTTTAACCTGACCAACACCCGCCGGCAAACGTTTAGCGGTGACTCCAGGTCAAAAAGAAGACTGGTTGGTTTCTTCACCGATGCCTCAATTGGCTACAAAGGTTTTGCTTACCTGAATATGACAGGAAGAATGGACCTTACGTCCACGCTTCCGTATAAGAATGCAAAATATTTCTATCCTGGTATTTCAGGAACAGTCATCTGGACAGATGCACTTAATCTTAAATCAAACTGGCTGGAGTACGGAAAAATCCGGGCAGGTTATGCAAGAGTGGGTAACGACGCTGCTCCGCACAATGGCGAACCTATTTTTGGCTTAAATGCTGCCGGTTTTCTTGGCCAGCCGCTGGCATCGAGGGGTGGTTCCAGTTACGACCCGGAACTGACGCCTGAGTTCACAACAGAGTTAGAACTTGGTACTGATCTGCGCTTTTTAAGAGGCAGGCTAGGCCTGGAGCTAACCTGGTACGACAAACGATCCACCAATCTTATTTACTCTATCGGTCTGCCGCAAACAACAGGTTACAGTTCCTTCTACACAAACCTTGGCGAAATACGAAATACCGGTTGGGAGATTTCAATGGATGTGCAGCCGGTTGTAACGAAAAACTTCCAGTGGAATGTTCGTGGCATTTTTACCAAGAATGAGAACACAGTAGAGAAACTGGTAGAAGGTCTTACCAGAGATATTATCGGTGGGTTTAACTACATCGAAGCAGGTTTTCCTTACGGCTATTTGAGAGGTTCTTACTCGGCCCGCTCCGACGATGGCCAGTTGTTGATCAACGCTACGTCGGGTATGCCTTTCCTGGACCCTAACCAGGGTATGGTAGGCGATCCCAATGCCGATTTTAAACTGGGTATCAACAATACGTTGTCGTACAAAGGCCTGCAGTTAAATGTACTTTGGGACATGACCAAGGGCGGTGATTTCTATTCTGAAACCATCAGCAGCATGTTGGGAAGAGGTGTTACACGAGACACCGAAGACCGCGAAAAAAGCGCCGTGATAACCGGCATTTACGGAAACCCAACACCTATTACCGGTGCCGATGGGTTGAACCATTACGTGCCTTTGCTGGTAGGAGGCAAGACAGTGCCGAACCAAACCAGGGTTACTACCAACGACCTGTTTTTTACACAAGGCACAGGGGCAAGCTTTGCCACCAACGGCGCATTTGAATATGCAGTGTTTGATGGTACAGTTTACCGGTTAAGGGAAATTGTTTTGGGCTATACGCTTCCCTCCAAATGGATAAGCAAGCTTAAAATGTCCAATGTTACCTTATCGCTCAGCGGCCGCAATCTTTGGTTTTTGGCGCCCAATGTGCCGAAGTACACAAATTTCGACCCTGATATTAACTCTGTTGTTGGTGCGGGCACACAAGGTGTTGAAACCGGCGGTGCGCCCAGTACAAAACGTTACGGTATCAACTTAAATGTAACCTTCTAACCAGCAAGTAAAACGTCAATCATGAGAAGAAATTATTTTATATACTCTTTTGCAGCAATATGCTTTCTCGCTATTACGGGGGCTGGTTGTAAAAAGTTTCTTGATGTAAACAAAAATCTTAACAGCCCAACACCTTCTTCTGTTCAGTTGTCGATGGTGTTAAGCGGTGCGGAACGTAGCATTGCAAACAACCTGGCACTGGGCTCAGGTTTGGGCAACACCATGTCGCTTTATACACACCAGATAACCGGCCGGGTAGGGGCCGACCGTTATGGTGCAGGCGCCTCAGGATGGGAAGGCTTGTATGCAGCCATTGCCAACCTGAATGTGATTATTGATCGGGGCACTACCGAAAGCCGCTTTGTTTATGTAGGCATTGCTAAAATACTCAAGGCCTATACGTTCAGCATGATGGTGGATGTGTGGGGCGATATTCCGTTTTCCGAGTTCGATAAGTTCGAATCTGGTGTAACACAGCCAAAGTTTGATAAAGGCGCCGACATCTACCCGCAACTGCTGAAGATGCTGGATGATGGCATCGCTGATCTTAACAACCCGGCCATCAACCCTTCAAAGCCTGGCGCAGATGATTACATCTACAAAGGAAATGTGACGAACTGGATTAAAGCGGCCAATACCATCAAGCTTAAAATGTACACACAGTTAAGGCTTGTGCAAGATGTGAAAACACAGGTAACCGCCTTGCTGGCATCTCCTTCAACACTCATTAACTCGCAGGCGGAAAGCTTTATGATGCCTTACGGTGTTGGTACAGGCGCCACAGACGACAGGCACCCTGCCTATGGTGACTACAATGCAACACAGCGTGGCGGGCAGCTTTTCAGTCCCTGGTTGTACGAGATTATGAAAGGAAGAAATCCGAACATTTTAAGCGGAATTGCTGACCCGAGAATCCCTTACTACATCTATAACCAAAAAACAGCCACCGGTACACCGGAGAATTGTACGGAATACCGCGATGGTGGTTTTATTAGCATCTTGTTTGGTTCAAACGGACCGTGCCGCGACGGATCGAACAGCCAGACCTATTCGCTGTTGGGTATTTATCCGGCAGGCGGCCGTTATGATGCCGGTGCAGGTGTTACCATCAACTCACTTGGCGCATTAAATGCCGGCACTGGTGCCCGTCCGCATGAGTTTATTACCTATGCCGACCGCTTGTACCTGGAAGCAGAACTTATTCATGCCGGCCTGGCCCCGGGCAATGAAAGGGCTGTGTTCAGCAAAGCACTGGACGAGTCATTCGCACAGGTTGATTACATCATTACCAATTTCATTAAACCCGGTTCTGCAGGTGCCGCGCAAACCGTTCCAGCCATTGCAACATTGGCAGCTACAACCGCTTACAAAGCCGGTGTGCTGGCAGCATTTGATTCAGGCAACCCTGAAAGAAAGCTGGAATACATAATGACGGAGAAATGGATTAACAGGATTGAAAACCCGGTAGATAACTATACAGACTACCGCAGAACAAAATACCCTGTATTGTTTGCGCCTGCACCCGAGGGTACCGTTACAAGTGTAACTGGTCCTGACGGCAAAGTAACACCGGTATCAAACGACAGGAAATATCCATGGTCATTGCCATTTAGTACAAACGAGATTTCGCTGAACTCAAATGCACCACCGCAAAAGGTGCCTGAATCTTACAAAGTCTTCTGGCAACCCTAAGCAATCCATCATTAACTAAAGAAAGAAATTATGAAAATCAGAAAAATAAAAATACTTACTGCGTTTGTGTTAGGTGCAGTTCTTCTGTTCACCGGCTGTTCAAAGGATGATGGTCCTATTAAGAAAAAAGTTGAGATTGAAGATGTTCCCGTTGTTACAACAAACATTGACGCAACCGGGTCGCAAGCGATTGACCTTTTGAACATAGGATCGTTCCAGGGAAAATTTAAAGTAGCGATGTATTTTCCAGATGCAGTCCAACCTGAAAAAGTAGACATTGTGGTTAGAAAGAATGGCTCTGCTGGCAATGTAAAGTTGTTTAAAGCGAACGTGACGACGTTCCCCACATCTTACACTATTAATGCAGCAGAAATTGCAGCTTTGTTTGGAACGCCGATAGCATTGGGTGATACTTACGACTTCGCCCCTGACCTTTATGTTGGCGACAAAAAATACCAGGCATTTCCGGCTACGGGAAGCGGAACCGGCGCAGGGGTGAACGGAATGCCCGGCTTTGGCGAGTTTGCACGTTTTGCAGCCATTTGTGCATACGATCCTTCCATTTATCAAGGCAACTTTGTTGTAGTGCAGGACGACTGGGCCGATTACAACGTAGGCGACGTGGTTGTGTTGACAAGGGTGAGTAACAACCAGTTCTCTTTCAGGTACAAAGCGGATGGTCCTCAACCCATTGTTGTAACCGTAAACACTGGTAACAATGTAACTTCCGTAGCAAAACAGGTATTTGGGTCGGGGTATGGCGCCTCCTGGACGTATGGTCCAATTTCAGTTGCAAGCGTTAGCAACGCAGCAAACATTGTTGCTCCTTGCGATAAAACGCTTGGCTTAGCGCTAACCTTTACAGTTTCTGCAGGAACTTTTTCTCCTAACCCTGCTATTCTGAAACTGAGAAAACAATAAGCAATAGCTAAGTAAATTTTTGTTCATTAGAGAAGAGGCTGTCTATTAGACAGCCTCTTCTTGTTTACTGCGTTCTTTCTAAATATTCTTTCCGCTTGTCGTCTTCTATGTAGTTGTATTATTCATAGCGTAACGAATTCATTCCGGTAAGCATGATAGTATAAAAAACGACGACGTGTATTCGCTTGACATCAGTTGAAGTAAATAAGCATCAACTGATTGTTGAAGCAGGTTGCGTATATTGTCTGCAAAAAATCTGTTCTCTTTTCATTTAAATTGCACACAATGTTTCGATTAGACGGTAAGACGGCTGTTGTTACAGGCAGCGGCAGCGGAATAGGCAAAGCGGTGGCCAAATTGTTTGCACAGCAGGGTGCAACGGTTCATTTAGTTGATTTGAACGAAGAAGCGTTGAAGGTTACAGAAGAGGAAATTAAAAGCGAAAATGGCATTGCTGTGTCAAATGCCTGCGATGTAACGGTTCAGCCGGCGGTAAAAGATGTTTTTGCCGGTATTGGTAAGATTGATATACTGGTTAACAGTGCCGGCGTTTCGTACATTGGAAACATAGAAAATACCAGCGAAGCCGATTTTGATCGCTTGTACAATGTAAATGTCAAAGGCGTTTACAATTGTTTGCAAGCTGCTGTTTCAATTATGAAACAAGCAGGTGCTGGTGTTATTCTAAACCTTGCATCTATCGCCAACAATATCGGCATTGCCGACCGCTTTGCTTACAGCATGAGCAAGGGCGCCGTGTATGCCATGACCTTGTCGGTGGCAAGAGATTATTTAAAAGCAGGCATTCGTTGCAATTGTATTTCACCCGCCAGGGTGCATACACCGTTTGTGGATGGTTTTCTGGCTAAAAATTACCCGGGCAAAGAGCAGGAAATGTTTGAAAAACTATCCCAGTCCCAACCCATTGGCCGCATGGCAAAGCCCGAAGAAATTGCACACCTGGTTTTATACATGTGTTCTGATGAAGCCTCCTTCATCACTGGCTGCGATTACCCGATTGACGGCGGATTTATTAAACTCAATAACTAAACCCAAACCCTTCTAGGGGTTTTATAACCTGATAACTATGCGACTCATTCGATTTGGTGAAATTGGAAAAGAAAGGCCCGGTATTATCCTTGGCGAAAACTGGTATGATACGTCTTCGTTCGGCGAAGACTACAACGAAAGCTTTTTTGAGAACGAAGGATTGGACAGGCTGCAAAAGTTTGTCGAATCGGAAGGAGAGAAGTTGCCGAAAGTAGAGCAAGATGTTCGGCTCGGCAGTCCTATCGCAAGGCCATCGAAAATCATTTGCATTGGATTGAACTATGCCGACCATGCAAAAGAAACCGGTGCAGCCATTCCCACGGAGCCCATCATTTTCTTTAAATCAACCACGGCGATCATTGGTCCTTACGACAATGTCGTCATTCCCAAAAACTCAACAAAATCTGATTGGGAAGTAGAGCTGGCGGTGGTGATTGGCAAAAAGGCAAGTTATGTAGAAGAAGCAGACGCCATGAATTATGTAGCCGGTTATTGCCTGCACAACGATTTAAGCGAACGGGAATTTCAATTGGAGCGAAACGGCCAGTGGGTAAAAGGAAAAAGTTGCGATACGTTTGCGCCGCTGGGGCCTTTCCTGGCAACGAAAGATGAAATAAACGATGTTGATAACTTGAACGTTTGGCTAAAGCTAAACGACAAGCAGGTACAGACGAGTAACACCTCCAACCTCATTTTCAAAATACCTTTTTTGGTTTCTTATCTCAGCCAGTTTATGACCCTGCTGCCGGGTGATGTGATCTCGACCGGAACACCGGCGGGAGTAGGCTTGGGCATGAA
>DATKHJ010000484.1:0-15401 GCA_035510335.1 Flavisolibacter sp.
CCGTTTTTAAAATCAGTCTGGAAACAAAGCTGGCTTCGTATGTGGGTTCCATCAAAGGCTTGCCGCGTGGCTTTAGCACCAACGGGGCTATTGCAGAAGGCGACAGCAAAGTGATTGTGAGCAGCTCCGGCAGCACCGAAGGTTACTACCGGTTTGATTTAAATACCCTGCAGGCGGAAAAGCTGACGGAAGGCGGCACGGTGTTCAACGCCTCTGATCTTGCCAATGGTACGTTGGCCTTTGAAAAGAAAAACAAAGAAGAAGAAGCGCCAAAAGAAGCAGTGCCTGTGGCCGAAGCGAGACAGACTTTGCCAACGGTGCAGGAGGCTGTTGTGAGCAACGGGCTTTCTGTTTACCCGAACCCTGTTCGGGAAGGATTTTTTAAAGTTTCCTTTGCCGGGCAGAAGCAGGGACGTTACAATATTCAATTGCTGGACGGCGCCGGCAGAGTGGTGAGTGCACAACAGGCTAACATTGGCGGCAAAGTACAGGTGGAAGAGTTTCGGTTGCCACGGCAGGTTTCCGCCGGCAATTATTTGGTGCGGGTGTCAAGCGAGGACGGGAGCTATACCAACACAAGTAAATTGGTTGTTCAATAAAGGAGATTGATGAATGTGTAAAAGCCCTCTGCAAAGAGGGCTTTTTTGTTACAAGATGTTTTTGAAACAACCAGGTTTTGTCTTGGTCAGGCCTTTATAACAAATGCTTTTAATGCGGCCATTTTGCCATCGCGAAACTGCCATACGTCGCAGTAGACATGGTTGGCTCTTTCGCCGCTTTCATCTTTCAGGCGGATAGTGCCAATTGCAGTGACAAACTCGCCTTCGGCAATCATTTTTTCTACAATAAATTGTGGAGGCTCTGTGTATGCTGTTGCCATCCACTGGCGCACGACTTCCTTTCCTTTCAATGTTCGTTCACCTACAAACACCCATTCGGTATCTTCGGTGCAGTAGTGCAAAAACCCTTCATAATCGCCTTTGGCGATGGCTGTATTTGCCTTTTCCAGAATTGCCTTGTTGCTTTCACTCATGCGGTTTGCTTTTTTTCTGCATTGCTGCTATCGTAATTGCTGACTGTTTTGTGAAGTGCATCTGAGTAGAGGAAAATGTCATCAACAGTCAGGATTTCATTTCGTGTTTCTTTCTTTTGCTCGTCAAAAATTCCAATATAACGTTTGGTCCCATTGAGATATAACCGGCAAATGGTTTTGCGGTTATTATCGTCAAGCAATATGGCAAAGTAGGATTGTGCATCACGGTGAACAATCCTGTTTGGTTTAATTTTTTGCCTAAGTATGGTTTTAACAATCAAAAAGGCTTCTATTTCTTCCTGCGTTGTTTCTACTCTAGTCTCTGTAACTGCAGCAGGAACAGGTTGTTCTGCCTGAGGTTTTTCAACCTGCGTTCCCTCATTTTCTTTTTCCAATGCTGATTTGAGCCTTTCAGTAATCAGGTCATTGATGTATTGCTGAATAGATCTTTTTGTCAAGCCGGTGAACTGTTCAATCAATTTTGCAGTCAACATGCCTTGATAAAGTTGTTTGGCAAAATACCGAACGAAGCCTTCAGTTGGATTCTGGAATTCAACATTGATAAGCGCTTTCAGTTCATTCATGTACTTTAACTCACTGGCTGTATTTTGAATATTGCCGATGTCAAAATAGGATTTATGGAACTTCTTGAGTTCTTCTATTTGGTTCTCCTTGATGTCGGTTACGTTGAACTCAAAGAATGGTTTTTCATCCATTTTGTTTGGTTCTATCAAGTCGGTGTAAAACCGATAAATAATACCATTTGAAAGAAGACCGAATTTTGCCTTTGTTGTATGGAAGTAGCGGAACAGTTGAGAATTGTGAGGGTCAAGGCTTTCTCCCCAATGTTTGCACTCAACGAGAATAACCGGTTGGTTATCTTTCATAATTGCATAGTCAACTTTTTCACCCTTCTTTATCCCGATATCAGCCACGAATTCAGGTACAACTTCAAACGGGTTGAAAACATCGTAACCTAATGTTTTGATGAAAGGCATTATAAAAGCGTTCTTGGTCGCTTCTTCAGTGCTGATTTGAGATTTTAATTTTTCGACGCGGTCGCCAAATTGTTTGATTTCATCTCTGAAGTCCATAGATAGTTAGTTTTAGTTAGCTAAATATAACTCTGAACTTCTAATATCTATAACCAGAAAAAGTAGTAGAAGACCATTGTGAATAATAATTGGGTTTCAAATTGGTTTCCTTTCCATTCTAGTTCCGAACCATGAACGGAGTGTTGCCTTTGTCGCTACATAGTAACAATACAGTTGATCTCACAATCTAATGCTTCAAACAAAAAAACCACTTCCGTTTCCGAAAGTGGTTTCACTATTGTTTTTGCGGCAAACCTATTCACCATTCACCAACCTCAATATCCCGCCTTCTCTTTTGCCTTCTGCATCGGGTTTACCCCGGTTGATTGTCCACGTCCGGCGGCCTGCTTTGCTTTAAACACCTGGAAGCGGCTGGCCGTTTGCCCAACGTTACCCCAGTTGTTGTTGCTCTCATTAATGTCGGCTGTTTCTTTGAACGGATCAACGCGAATGCCGGTTACCAGTTTGTTCTTTGTAAATGTTTTGGTAAGGGCTTCTTCGTTGTGGCGCCATACCTGTGCCGGAATCCTTTCCACTTCCTTCGATCCATCGGCATAACGCCATTCAATAATAACCGGCATTACCAGTTTTCCCTTGTTGCTGAAGCTAAGCTGGTAAAAATGTTTGTTGGCCAACTCCTGCGCGGTGGCTGCATCCACTTTTTCAACCGCGGCTGGTTGCGTGTAGGTGTATTTGGTGCTGTCGTAAGGCTCAATGCCGCGGGCATAGCGCCAGTAAAAATCACGCAATGTTGTGTCCACATCGGTTTGAAACTGGATGGTCTTGTCCTCGCGGTTGCGGATGGTAGAAATATCTTCAAATGCATTCAGCATTGGACGAGGCACTTCTACCAAACCGGTTTGCGTGTTCAGTTGCGGCGGAACATTGGACGCCACATCGGCTCTTGCATATTTCACCGAGTCCAGCGAAATATCACACACATCGGTGCTGTAAAACCAGCCACGCCAGAACCAGTCTAAATCTTCGCCGCTGGCATCTTCCATGGTGCGGAAGAAATCGGCCGGCGTAGGATGCTTGAAAGCCCAGCGACGGCAGTATTGTTTAAAGGCATGGTCAAACAATTCGCGGCCCATGATGGTTTCGCGGAGAATGTTTAAACCGGTAGCAGGTTTTGCATACGCATTCGGACCAAACTGGATAATGTTTTCCGAATTGGTCATGATGGGTTCCAGCGTGTTCTTGTCCGACTTCATGTAATCAACAATCAGCGATGCCGGCCCGCGGCGCGAAGGAAACTTGTTGTCCCACATTTGCTCGGTGAGGTATTGCACAAACGTGTTCAGCCCTTCGTCCATCCAGGTCCACTGGCGTTCATCGCTGTTAATGATCATCGGGAAAAAGTTGTGCCCCACTTCGTGTATCACCACGCCAATCATGCCGTACTTGGTGGCTTCGCTGTAGGTGCCTTTCTCATCTACGCGGCCATAGTTAAAACAGATCATTGGATACTCCATGCCGTTGGCAGCTTCCACGCTTTGTGCAACAGGGTAGGGGTAAGGAATGGTAAAATCGGAATAGGTTTTAATGGTATGCGCCACCACTTTCGTGGAGAAGGGACGGTAAAGATTGTAGGCTTCTTTTCCGTACAGCGACATGCACATTACTTTCTTTCCTTCAATGTTCACCGGCATGGCATCCCACACATATTTGCGGCTCGATGTCCACGCAAAATCACGAACGCTGTCGGCGTGGAAGATCCATGTTTTCATGGTCGAAGCTTTTTTCTTCTCCGCTTCTTTTGCTTCGTTCAGCGTTACAATTTCAATGGGCTCTTTGGTCGTTTGCGCTTTCAGCCAACGGTTGTATTGCGCCGGCGTTAATACCTGTTTGAAGTTTTGGCCAACGCCGGTGCTTCCAACAATGTGGTCGGAAGGAACCGTCATCTGCACTTTAAAGTTTCCGAAGGTGAGAGCAAACTCACCACGACCGGTAAACTGCTGGTTCTGCCATCCGCCAAAATCGCTGTAAACAGCAAGGCGTGGGTACCATTGGGCAATAGTGAAAAGATGATTGCCATCTTCCGGAAAATATTCGTAACCGCCACGGCCGCCAAGGGTCATGCGGTCGGGAATGCGGTAGTTCCAGTCGCAGCGAAAAATGAATTTTGCCCCAGGCTTCAGCGGCTGCGCCAAGTCAATACGCAACATGGTTTTGTTAATGGTGTAGCGCAATGGTTTGCCGGTAGCATCGGTTAGTTTGGTGATGTTTACACCGTGGCCATTGTCGCCGGTATTCTCATTAAACGTACCCAGTTGTTGTGTGGTGGCTACCTGCGGAATGGTGCTGCCGGTTTGGTAGTTTGCATTCCGCACCGAGCTGTGTTCGTTCTCATCGAGCTGCAGCCAGATGTACGACAGCGCATCGCCGGAATTATTGTAATACGTCACCGTTTCCGAGCCGGTCAGCTTCAGGTTCTTTTCATCCAGCGTAGCCTTAATGTCGTAGTCGGCACGCTGCTGCCAGTACTTTGGTCCAGGTGCGCCGCTGGCGGTACGGTACTCGTTTGGCGTGGGCAGAACAGTGCCCAGTTGCTCAAACTTGTTTCCATGATTAGAGCCCGGGTTGTTTTGAATGTTCTGCGAAAATGCAGCGGCCGAAAAGGCCATTCCTGCAAAAAGAAGTGCTGTTGATTTCATTGTTGCGTTGCACATTTTACTCATGAATTCAAGGGTTTAACACCATTGACGGTTATGCTCAAAAAAAGTTGTTGAAGTTGGAATTGGTTGGTACTAAATTCTTCGGCGTTGTTTGCGCATGATCTGTGTCGCTTTCTGTGCGCCAGGGCCTGCGTTGGGCGGCCATTTCCAAAGATAGGGCAAACACAGCAGCCGAAAGAAAGATCACCCAGTGACGGCGGTCCACACGCAGCATTCGCACAAAGAGTTCGCAAAGCAGCAGCACAAGCAACACAATCAGTATCTGCCCGCTCTCCAGTCCAACGCTAAAGCTGAACATGGAAAACGCAAAGTCCTGGTCTTTGGCCATAATTTCTTTCAGCAAATTAGCAAACGCCAGCCCATGAATAAGACCAAAGAACAAGGCCAGGAAATAATTAATGCGAATGGCTTTTGGCGTAAACGAACGTTGAAACAAGTTGGTGATGGCGGTAAACGCAATGGTGCAGGGAATGAGGAATTCAATGAGGCCGCTGTCAACCGAAACCCATTCTTTGGCGCTGAGAACAAGCGTAATAGAATGGCCCACTGTAAACGCGGTAACAAGAATGAGCACCTGCTTCCAGTCTTTCAGGGTATAAATAGCGGCCAGCGCTGCAATGAACAAAAGATGATCGAGAGCGGCCCAGGAAATAATGTGTTCCCACCCAAGGCCAAAGTAAAAGCTGAAGTCATTCATAGTTGTTCCATGATAATGGAAAGATAGGCGTTCGGAAAACCACGGCTATCTTTAACCTTTTGAAAAAATACCGCTTCAAAATAAGACGGAGTTTTGTAGCAGAAAAAATTTTGTGTGCAATGATGTTTATTTTATCTAAGTGGTTGCTGTTGCTGATGCCGTTTGGTTTTTTAAAAGCGGAACGGCCGGTGGCTGAAAAAGGCCCGCATCCGTTTTATGTATCGGTAACGGAAATCAATCATAACGCAGCCGAAAAATCGCTGGAGATCAGTTGCAAGTTTTTCCTGGACGACTTTGAGCATGTGCTGGAGAAAACCAACAAAGTGCAACTGGATATTTTGTCGGATAAAGAGAAGGCTGCCTTTGACAAATACATTCCGCTCTACATCAGCAACCATCTATCGTTTGTCATAGATGGCAAACCGGTAAAGCTGAACTATTTGGGTTACGAACGAGAAAAAGAATCGGTGTATTGTTATTTTGAAGTGACAAATGTGTCGTTGGTAAAGCAGCTTAACATCACCAGCAACCTGCTGTACGATCTTACACCGGAGCAAATCAACATCATGCATGTAACCGTAGGAGGGAAGAGACAGAGTGCCAGGCTGGCTCATCCCGAAACGAATACCGTTGTTAAGTTTTAGTCACAAACGATTGTCGAAATGGAACAGCAACCCAACCAGCCTATCAAACGCAGCAAAGAGTTAACGCCACTTTCAAAAGAACACCACGAAGGTTTGTTGCTGGCGTGGAAGATCAAGCAAGGCCTGAACAACGGCACCGAGTCGTCGCTGATTTCAAAATACATTCAATGGTTTTGGGAGAACGATTTGCAAGAGCACTTTCGCAAGGAAGAAGAAGTGCTGGCAGCGCATTTGCCGCGGCAGAACGAACTGGTGCAGCGCATGTTTGAAGAACACGAAGAAATTGAAGCGCTGATACACATTAATGCCATGGTGGCTGATGAAGATATTTTTATGCAGATTGCCGATAAGGTGACGGCGCATATTCGCTTTGAAGAGCGGGTGTTGTTTCCGTTTGCGGAACAAACCATTCCGGGGAATGAACTAACAGCAATTCACGCAGCCATTGACGTAGAAAAAACCAAGGGTAAGTGGGAAGAAGAGTTTTGGGTGAGGAAGAAATAGTTATCGTTCAATTCGATTTACAGCATCGAACCAATTCATAGGCATGAAACGAATGCAGTTCTTTCAATAATAAATGATGACATGTCTTATGAAGACGATTAGCAATTATCCCCTACCTTAACACAAACTCTCACCAATGAAAATAGCATTTCACGGAGCGGCTCGTACGGTTACCGGTTCCAAACATTTATTGACACTGAAGAACGGCAAAAAAATTCTCCTTGATTGCGGCATGTTCCAGGGCATGGGCAAAGACACCGATGTGTACAACCGCGATTTCGGTTTTGATCCGGCAGAGGTGGATGCCATGATTCTTTCCCATGCGCACATCGATCATTCGGGGCTTATTCCAAAGCTGGCGAAAGACGGTTTTAAAGGAAACATCTTTTGCACCGATGCCACCAGAGAGCTCGCCGGCCTTTTGCTTGAAGATTCTGCACAGATACAGGAAAGCGATGCGAAATACCATAACAAAGGAAGCAAGGCACAAGGTAAGCCGCTGGTGCAACCGCTTTATACAAAAATGGATGCAGCCGCATCATTCCGTTTGTTTCAGGAAAGGCCTTACAAAGAATGGTTCCCGGTGATTGATGGGGTAGAAGCTATGTTTACCGATGCAGGCCACATCATTGGCAGCGCCTGCGTGCATGTTCGTGTTACCGAAAATGGAAAGACAACACAGCTTACGTTCAGCGGCGATGTGGGCCGCTACCGCGACGTGATTCTGAAGTCGCCGGAGACGTTCCCGCAGGCCGATTACATCATCATGGAATCAACGTATGGGAACAGTTTGCACGAGGACATTCATTCCACCATCGATCATTTCCTGGAATGGGTAGAGCGTACCTGCGTGCAGAAAAAAGGAAAGCTCATTATTCCTGCTTTTAGTTTGGGAAGAACACAGGAAGTGTTGTACGCTTTTAACCAGCTGTCGCTGGAAAAGCGCCTGCCAAAAGTGGACATATTCCTGGATAGCCCGCTGAGCACTTCCATTACCGAAGTGGTAAAAAAATATCCGCAGTACTTTAATAAGACCATTCAGAAGGTTTTGCAGTCCGACGATGATCCTTTTCACTTCAATGGTCTGCGCTACATTGAAAATGTAGAAGAGTCGAAATTGCTCAACTACCGCAATGAGCCCTGCGTGATTATTTCTGCGTCCGGCATGGCCGAAGCCGGCAGGGTAAAGCACCACATCAGCAACAATGTTGAGAACAGTCGCAACGCCATTTTAATGACCGGCTATTGCGAACCGGCTTCCTTGGGTGCCCGCCTCATGGCCGGTGCAAAAGAGGTGAGCATTTTTGGCGTGGAGCATGAAGTAAACGCCGAAATAGGACAGATCAAAAGCATGAGTGCCCACGGCGATTACGAAGACCTGAGCCAATGGCTTGCCTGCCAGGACAAGCAGCAGATACGCAAGCTTTTTCTTGTACACGGAGAGTACGATGTGCAACAGGATTTTAAACGCTGGCTGGTAAAGCGGGGTTTTGCCGATGTTGAAATTCCCGACCAGCACTACGAAATTGGCCTTGATTAAAATGGGTTGCCATTCTTGTCTGTTGAGACATATCTCACGAATTCCTATCACTGCTTTTTAAAAATCCGGAATTGCGTCAAGCCCATCTTTTGCAAGCCTGATGCAGCCAAGAGACAAATCGCTGGTTTATAAAAAAGCCTCTTTTCAAAAAAAAGAGGCTTTTTCTTTAAAAACTTTTTGGTTGGAAAGAAAGTGCCCCCTATTTTTGCACTCCCAAAACGGACGCCGCGTTCGTCTAAGGGCTAGGACGCCTCCCTTTCACGGAGGTAATACGGGTTCGAATCCCGTACGCGGTACAAGAAAAAAGCTTCTCAATTGAGAAGCTTTTTTCGTTTATGGCCATCAGGCTGCTAGGCAATCTGCCGTTCGCCCATTTCGCGGTATTTGTTGCGGTACTCCAACGGCGACAGGCCGGTAATGCGTTTAAACGTGGTGCGAAAAGCTTTGGTATCGTTATAGCCCACTTTATACATCACTTCGTTCACATTGTCCCGCGATGATTCGAGGCTCATTTTTGCCGCTTCCATTTTTACCCGCTGAATGTATTCGTTCACGGTATTGGCCGTAGCTTTTTTAAAACGCCGCTCAAAAGCCCGGCGGCTTAGTGCCAGCATCGATGCCAGTTGGTCAACGGTAATCCTGTCGGGGTAGTTTTTTTCAATATAGGTTTGCGCTTCTCTCACCTGGTCGTCGTCGTGGTCTTTCTGGCCCTGGAAAATGGTAAACGAAAGCTGGCTGTCGCGTTCAATTTCAATGGCAAAAACTTTGGCGCAAAGAATGGCCATTTCACGGCCTGCATATTT
The DNA here is from genome assembly GCA_035510335.1 of Flavisolibacter sp. Lineage (GTDB taxonomy): Bacteria > Bacteroidota > Bacteroidia > Chitinophagales > Chitinophagaceae > Flavisolibacter. The sequence continues at coordinate 8,994 of DATKHJ010000484.1, forward strand.
TTCAATCAGGTAAAGAATCAGGTTGAGATAAGAGAAGGCGCCGCCGCTTGAATAAATGCGGTGTTCGTCGGTAATGATCTTTTCCGTTACCAGTTTGATGTCGGGAAACATGCGCCGGAAATCGTTGGCCGCCATCCAGTGCGTGGCACATTTCTTACCATTCAGCAGCCCGGTAGACGCCAGTAAAAAAGCACCCATGCAAAGACTGGCCACTTCGGCGCCCTGCTTGTACTGTTTTACAATCCAAGGGAGAAACGCACTGTTGGCGTCAATGGCCTGCTGCGGATCGCCGTCAAACGCTGGAATCACAATCAGGTCTGTTTTTTCCACTTCGTTAAACACCACGTGGTTGTGTGCCGTAAACAGTCCGCCGGTAAGCGGAGTGGCGGGTGTTAGCCCCACCAGTTGCACTTTAAACGGAACCGGCAGTTCCCTGTCGCTAAAAAAATGATTGACCTGTGTAAACAGTTGGCGGGTGCCTTCCAAGCTGCCCAAAATAGCTTTTTGCGGAACCAGGATGGAGATGTGCTTCATACCTTCAAATTTGACGAAAAAAAATGGCGCAACCAACCCCCGATAATGCCGCATCTGCACAGCGCAAAGAAATAAGGGCCGGCATAGGTTTGTGCTAACAAAACAAGTTGCCGAAGCGCAGCAAAAAACAACCCCGTTATGAAAAAACTTCTTTCTCTTTCTCCTCTTGATTCGGATGTAGCGGCCTTGCTGTTGCGACTGATTTTTGGAGGACTGTTTGTGCGTTTTGGCTACATGAAAGCGGCATCGTACAACGACATTTTGCCCATGTTCCAGGATATTATTGGCATTGGCGCAAAACTCTCGTTCAACCTGGTCATTTTTGCCGAACTTGTTTGTGGTTTCCTGGTGCTGGTTGGGTTCTTTACCCGGCTGTCGGTTATTCCTGTTTTTATTACCATGGTGGTGGCTTTTTTTATTGCACACAAAGCCGATCCGTTTGACATGAAAATCAGCGCCTTCATTTTTCTCTGTTTATCAGTGGTGGTGTTTGTCATGGGCAGCGGAAAATATGCGGTGGATAGACTGATAGTGGGAAGAAGAACAAGGAATTCTTCGACGAATCCTCCGCTCTAACCGAAAAAGCTTTTAAAAAACAGAATTCTCCAAAAAAGATATTTTCTTTTAATCATTAAACCAGAAACACAATTGCCATGAAAATTTTAAAACGCCTTCTCTTCGTCATTCTTCTCCTGATTGCTGTTGCTCTCATTACTGCTTTGTTTGTGAAGCAGGAAATGCATGCTGAGCGGGAAGTAATCATTAACAAACCCAAAGCTGAAGTGTACGATTATGTAAAATACCTGAAGAACCAGAACGACTACAGCAAGTGGGGCACGATGGACCCGGCCATGAAAAAAGAATTCAGGGGCACGGATGGTACGGTTGGATTTGTATCGGCCTGGGAAAGTGAAAACGGAGAAGTTGGCAAAGGCGAACAGGAAATTACGGCCATCAATCCTGGTGAGCGAATTGAGTACGAACTGCGCTTTATTGAACCCATGGAATCGAAAGCTGCAGCGTACATGACGCTTGACGCTGTTTCTGCCAATCAAACCAAAGTAAAATGGGGTTTTAATGGAAAGATGAATTACCCGTTCAACATCATGCGTCTTTTTATGGATATGGACAAGATGATTGGCGATGACTTTGCCGCTGGCCTGGACAAGCTCAAAGGCAAGCTTGAAAAATAATAGCATTCAGAAACTCTCGCATTCTCTTACCTAAAAAATACAAACCATGGCTACAAAAATTTTTGTGAACCTGCCCGTAAAAGACCTGAAAAAATCCATTGAATTTTTTCAGCAACTTGGCTACTCGTTTAACCAGCAGTTTACCGATGAAACAGCCGCCTGCATGGTCATTTCAGAAGACATTTATGCCATGTTGCTCACGCATGAAAAGTTCAGCCAGTTTACCTCCAAAAAAATTGCTGATGCCACGCAAACAACCGAAGTACTCACCTGCCTGTCGGCAGAAAGCAAAGACAAGGTAAATGAACTGGTAAACAAAGCCCTGACTGCCGGTGCTACCGAGGCAGGCGATCCGCAGGATTATGGTTTTATGTTTGGCCGCAGCTTCAACGATCTTGATGGTCATATCTGGGAAATTATGTGGATGGATGAAGCCGCCATACAGCAACAACAAGCTCCTGTTTCGCAGCAAGCCAGCTTGAACTAACACTCGTTAATTGATTTAACAAGAACAAGCCTCTTTTCAGAGGCTTGTTCTTGTTTGTAGGAGGACTATCAAACGCAATATTTCATCTTAACGATGGTTTCCGCTAACTGGCCGAAGGAAGAAGCAATTGTTGCAATTGTTTGGGTAGCTTGTGCCTGGTTGCCGACAGCCTCTACGCTGTTTTCCCTGCAGCCGTTCTGAATAGTTGGGTGGAGATACAAGTGATGATGAGTAATGCAATAAAACAAAATATTATTCTTTGGGCTGATGATGATGCCGACGACCTTTTTCTGGTAAAAGAGGCCGTTGAAAACATTGCCGACAGCTTCCAGATTGTTGAGGCTTCTAACGGCCGGCAGGCACTGGATCTTTTGCATTCTCTTGAATCCTCCTCTCATCTTCCTTGCCTTGTTGTTTTGGACATTAACATGCCGGTAATGAACGGTAAAGAAACCCTGGCTGTGTTACGCAAAGATGACCGCTATAAATCGGTGCCTGTGGCCGTGTTTACTACTTCCACCAGCGAAAAAGACCGCCTGTATTGCGAACGCCTGGGTGCACAAATGTTTTCAAAACCGCATACCTACAGAAGCTTCGAAAAAATGATTGGCAAGCTGATTTCGTTTTGCAAGCCCGGGAAAGAAAATATTTCCGCACTACAGTAATTACGTCTCCACCTTCGGCAAAGCTCTTTCCCACCATCAACTTTGTTTTTTAGGGGAAAGAAATGAATCCTCACTTCGTTAAAAGAATGTGTAAGTGTAGAAGGACAATTTGAAAGAGAAGGAGGGTAGAAAAAGAAAAAGGTCTCTTACGAGACCTCTTCAGTTGCGAAGGCTGGGATCGAACCAGCGACCTTCGGGTTATGAGCCCGACGAGCTACCGCTGCTCTACTTCGCGATATAATATGTTTGAGTTTTAAGAACTGGCACCGTTGATGTATCTCGCAAGTGGAGTGCAAATATAGGGCTCTATCCTTTCGCAGCCAAAACATTTTTATTCAACTACATTTGCAGCCGGATAAATTAACATGAATTGAAGGCAGGATTCGTTAACATATTTGGAAAGCCCAACGCCGGCAAGAGTACACTGCTGAATGCACTGATGCAGGAAAAGCTCGCTATTGTGTCGCCGAAAGTGCAAACAACGCGGCACCGCATCAAAGGAATTCTCAGCTCGCAGGAGTACCAGATTATTTTTTCTGATACGCCGGGTATTATTGATCCAAAGTACAAGCTGCACGAACGAATGATGCAGGCCGTAAGAAGTGCGTTGGAAGACGCCGATCTTGCCCTTTTGCTGTTGGACATCAACGACAATTACCAACAGGTTGACGAGATCTTTTCTGCCCTGCGGTTAAAAGTAACATCACTGGTGCTGGTAAATAAAATAGATGGCGCATCGGCGGAGAAACTGGCAGCAGCGGAAGCTTTTTTTAAGGAGAAGCGTTATGCAAAAGAAGTGGTGTTTATTTCTGCCTTAACAGGCAGAGGTGTTGCCGAACTGCTGCAAAAAATTGTTTCTTACCTGCCTGAAGGCGAACCGTTTTACGCCGAAGACGAAATTTCCGATTTGCCCACAAAGTTTTTTGTGGCGGAAATGATCCGCGAAAAAATTTATGCGTTGTTTGAAGAAGAGATTCCCTACCAGGCAACGGTTGTTGTCAGCGAGTTCAAGCAGAAATCTACCCTCATCAAAATCAGGGCGGAAATTATTGTACAGCGGGAATCGCAGAAAGCCATCATCATTGGCGAAGGCGGAAAAATGATCAAGCAGATTGGGTCTGCGGCACGCAAAGAAATCGAACAATTCCTCGATCAAAAGGTCTTTCTGGAATTGTTTGTGAAAGTGCGGCCCAACTGGCGGGAAAATGATTTGTATTTGAAAGAATACGGATACTAGTTATTTCAGATTTGCAATTTCAGATTTCAGATTTTCTCTGGCAATCTAAAGTCGTAAATCATAAATCTAAAATTGAATGGCATTTACAGTAGCAATTGTTGGACGACCGAACGTAGGAAAAAGCACGATTTTTAACCGCCTGCTCGAGCAGCGCAAAGCAATCGTGGAAGACATTCCCGGTGTGACGAGAGATCGCCAGTACGGCATTGCCGACTGGAACGGCAAAAACTTTTATGTCATCGACACAGGTGGTTTTGTGCCGGAAAGCGAAGATGTATTTGAAAAAGAAATCCGCAAGCAGGTACGCATTGCCATGGATGAAGCCAGCGTGATTTTGTTTGTGGTAGATGCTGCTACCGGCATGACCGACCTCGATGATGCGATGGCCGATATTCTTCGTCGTTCAACCAAGCCTGTTTTTCTGGTGGTGAACAAGGTTGACAACAACGAACGCCTGCTGGAAGCTTCGGAATTTTATAGTCTTGGCTTCGACCAAGTATTTTTTATCTCTGCTATCAGCGGTAGTGGTACCGGCGATTTACTGGACGATGTAACAGCGCTCATCAAAGAAGAAAGTGAGTTTGCAGAAGAAGCTGGCATTCCAAAATTTGCCATCATTGGCCAGCCAAATGTGGGCAAATCGTCGCTGTTGAATGCACTGGTAGGCGAGGAGCGGACCATTGTAAGTGACATTGCAGGCACAACCAGAGATACCATTCACACACGCTACAATCTCTTTCAAAAAGATTTTATTCTCATTGATACGGCCGGTATTCGCAAGAAGGCAAAAGTGCACGAAGACCTGGAGTTTTACTCCGTGATCCGAGCCATTAAAGCACTGGACGAAGCCGATGTTTGCCTGCTGCTGCTGGATGCTGAAAAAGGTATCACCGCACAGGACCTGACAATTTACAGCCTGGCGGCACGTAAGGGAAAAGGCCTTGTTGTGCTGGTGAACAAATGGGACCTGGTAGCGAAAGAAACAAACACGGCACGGGATTACGAAAAGGTATTAAAACAGCGCCTGGCGCCGTTTAACGATGTGCCTATTTTGTTTGTTTCGGTAAAAGAAAAAACACGGATTTTTAAAGCCATTGAAGCCGGTTTGGAAGTGTATGAAAACCGCACTCGTCGCATTCCAACTTCGGAGCTGAATGACAAACTACTGAAGGCAATTGAAGCTTATCACCCGCCGGTGGTGAGAGGGCATGCCATCAAGATCAAATACGTAACGCAGATACCAACAGTTGTTCCTTCCTTTGCTTTCTTTTCCAATTTTCCGGATGATATTAAAACGCCTTACCGGAACTACCTGGAAAACAAGCTGCGGGAGAACTTTAATTTCAAAGGTGTTCCGGTACGCATTTTCTTCCGGAAAAAATAAGGCTCAACTGTTTCAGGCTGGCTGAAGAAGTCCAAACTGCAGGCTGGTATTTTTTGCCTGTTGTTTAAAGGCTTCCAGTTCATCCTGTTGCTGGTTAATGAAAACATTGTCTTCCAGTTTGCCAATGACTTTTTCCATTTCCGCTTCATTATCGTAAAGCATTTTGCGGAAAGAACTTTGGTAATCCTTGGCCCTTGATTCGTAAATGTTTTCGGTCATCCAAGTTTTTGTTTTTACAGCTTGTTGCAGGAGAGAAGCAAACAGGTCAGCCGTAAAATCAGCCTTTTCCATGTTTTGCAATTCAAGCAGCGAAGCAAGTGCATGGTGCAGCTTTTGGTCGCCATATAACTTCCCGTTTAGCTGGTAAAAATGGTGCACATCATTCCAGTTTTTTACGTCGCCTGTTTTGATTTTTTGAATGAGTGTTTCCACTGCAGGTTTCGGCAGCAGTTGTCCACCAACATTCTGCCATTGCAGGCGCAAAGGCTGCTGGGGCAAAGCTTCCAGCATGGTTTCAAAAGAAGCAAACTGGTGCTGTTGTGCAAAGCGTAACAATTGCTGCACGCCGTAGTAAACAATCAGTTCTTTATAAATGCGGTACGCTTCTTTTACTTTCACCAACTGCGTACGCCGGTTCGAACATTCAAAATCATCTGCAAAAACTTCTACGTCAGTCCAGCTTGTTGTTTTATCGTCTAACAGGCTGGCGCCTGCTGCAAGCAGGCTTTTTTCATCTTCACCGTTTTTGCGAAAAGCTTTTGCGGTGAATTTTTGCAGCAGCTTCAAGGCGTTAAAAATTTCGTTCACACTGTCCGGCGCCAGGAAGTCGTATTCAATGTGCTGGATCTTCTTCGTTCGCTTGTCGCGGTCAACATACTTGGCGGAGTTGCGGGCCAGTGCATACATGT
>DATKHJ010000485.1:0-9193 GCA_035510335.1 Flavisolibacter sp.
GGTTTATTGAGTTAGTTAGCAGGAAGGAATTGGGAATTAGAAATTTGGGTTGGAGGTTGGAGGTTTGCGCCTCCAAATTTTTCTCTACCCTGTTCTTTATAACCGAAAAAAATAATTGTCATCCACACCTAATTCCCAATACCCAATTCCAAATTCCTAAACATCCAATATCCCACCATCCAATCTCACCACATGATTTCGTACAACCCCAAACACTGGCTGCGGTTTATCTTTAATTTTCACAGGGCTGACACGGTGCGGAAGATGTTCCCGTTGCTGATTGCCATGGGCTTTTACGCCTGGCTTGTGGCTTTCCTGGAAATGGAATATTTCCAGCTTTCCCAAAACAACAACCTGCGCAACGTTTCTATTTTACACACCCTGTTGGGTTTTGCCATTTCCATGCTGCTGGTCTTTCGTACCAACACTGCTTATGACCGCTGGTGGGAGGGAAGAAGGCAATGGGGCAGCCTGGTTAACAGCAGCCGCAACTTTGCCGTCAAGATTTCCAGCATTCTTTACAACGATGCCTCTGGCCGTAAATTTTTTGCGCAACTTATTGCCACGTTTTGCTTTGGGCTGAAAGCGCACCTGCAATCGGAAGAGCTTGCCTGGCAACTGGACGAAAATCCCCACCCTGAAATTTCGGGTTTTGATAAGAATGGTCATGTACCCAACCAGATCATCAAAAAGCTCATGCACAAATTGCAGCATCTGCAGCGGGAAGAAAAAATATCTCCCGAGCAAATGCTGCTGCTCAATGGTGAAATCACGGCCTTTCTTGACATTTGCGGCGCCTGCGAACGCATCAAGAACACACCTATCCCTTATTCGTACAGCGTGTTCATTAAAAAGTTCATTTTTCTGTATGTGCTTACGCTGCCCATCGGGCTGGTGTTTACGCTAGGCTATCTTGTAATTCCGGTAGTGGTGTTTGTGTTTTACGTGTTGGGAAGCCTGGAACTGATTGCGGAGGAAATTGAAGAGCCGTTCGGCAAAGATGCCAATGATCTTCCGCTGGACCGCATGTGCGAAAACATCAAGCGGAACGTGGAAGAACTTCTGGCTTAATTATTCACATCGTTACACAGGTTATTTGATTTTTGTAGATTAGTTGTCCAAAATTTTTTATATGAAACCAATTGCCATCACCTTCTGCGCTGCCGCGTTGTTATTTGCCTGTAACAGCGAAGACAAAACCGCCAACAACGCAGGCGAAACCAAAGTAGCTTCTGCCAGCACTACTTCAGCTGAAAAAAAAGAATGGATACCCGTTGATGCAGCCACGGCTGAGAAAAAAATGTACGAAGTCGGAACGCCGGGCCAGCAGCATGCCATGCTCGCCAAAGCCAATGGTGTGTGGGATGCCGAAATGACGATGTGGATGGCCGACGGCGCTCCGGGACAAACATCAAAAGCTGTTTGCACTAATAAAATGATTTACGGCGACCGCTACCAACAATCGACTTTCAAAGGCGATTTTGGCGGGATGCCGTTTGAAGGTGCCAGCACCACCGGTTACGACAATGCCGAAAAAGTGTATTTCAGCACCTGGATGGATAATATGAGCACGGGGATGATGACAATGAAAGGCACCTGGGACGAAGCGGCAAAAGCCATCAATTTTAAAGGAAAAATGATTTGCCCGGCCAATGGACTTGAATGCGAGATGCGGGAAGTTTACAAGATTGTTGACGACAACACACACATCATGGAAATGTATGGTCCGGATATGCAAACCGGGAAGGAATACAAAACCATGGAAATCAAATTCACCCGGAAAAAATAACCCTGGTTTTCTTTTAATAAAAAATGCGCTGGAACTACCGGCGCATTTTTATTAAAAGATATAACGCAATTTAATATTGAAGGCAGAGGTACTGTTGCCGCTAACGCTGAATTTATTCTCGCTGAATTTAGGCGCGGCGGCAAACGGCAGTTTGTTTTGCGAAGCCCCGTAGCCTTCGGAGGGAATGCCCAAAAAATTGGTGTCAAACTTTTTGTTGTTGTTGGCATCGTGAATAACGGAGATGGCGTAAGTGCCATCCGTAACCTCTTCAAAACTGGCGGTAGCCGTTTTGTTTGCTACTTCAACCGTGGCACATTTTACCGGTTCGCCTTTGCCCGAGTAGGCCTTGGCGTTATCGTACAGGCAAACAATGCAAACGCCTTTGTTGTTTTCAAAGTTGGATACGTTGACAACAATCTTGTTTTGCGCTTGGGCGGCATTTGTCAGCAGGAGAACCGTGCAGAAAGAAAGAAATTTCATGTGTCGGGTTATCCGCCAAAAATCGATCTTTTTTTCAAAGCATTTTGTGAAAGAGCTTTAGACCAGCCTTAACGAATAAAATCGGTTCTTTGCAGCCGTGGCAACAGATGTTCTTCATAACTGGCAAAAACGCAGCAAAGACCGCTACAAGCACCTGAAAAGTTTTCTGGCTAAAGCAGATAAAAACAAGGTGCTGAAGCAGCTGCCTCACCTGCACGAAGAGGCTTTTGAAAAAATCGATTGCCTGCAATGTGCCGCCTGCTGCAAAAATTATTCGCCCCGCTTTAAAACGCCGGATGTAAAACGCATTGCCAAACACCTGGGGCAGAAGGAAAGCGTTTTTATTGAAACCTATTTAAAGGTGGATGAAGACGGCGATTTCGTGGTGAAAGCATCTCCCTGTCCTTTTCTTGGCGCCGATAATGCCTGCAGCATTTACGAAGTGCGGCCGTCGGACTGTGCCCGTTTCCCTTATACCGATGAAGATGTGATTGTAAAACGGCAGAACCTTACCATGAAAAATTACACATTCTGTCCCATTACCTTTTATGTATTGGAACGGTTGGAACAACAGTTGAAATGATTTCGTAACTTCTGTTTCTAAACCGAACGATATGCCACGCTATGTGATTGAGAGAAACGTGCCTGGTGCTGGCCGTCTCTCTGAAAAAGATCTTTTTTCGTTTGCGCAGAAATCCTGTACAATGCTGGATGCTTTGGTTGGGCAGGTGCAATGGGTAGAAAGCTTTGTGACCGAAAACAAAGTGTATTGCATCTATCAATCGCCCAACAAAGCCATGCTGATGCAGCATGCCAGTACAAGCGGGCTGCCTGCAAACCGTATCGAGGAAATTTCGGTAGTCATTAACCCGGTAACGGCAGAAAAGCAGTAGTTGCCTACCACAAAAAAAAGCCTGATCCAAGATCAGGCTTTTTTGTTTTTTTCCGTTAGTTCATCATACGCTGCGCCTAAAGGCCGCTCAATCCCCTGGCCACTCCATTCGGTTACACCCGGCACTGCTGTGTTCTTTAAAAACTCGTCGCGGCTCACGCCTTTTTTTATTTCTGCTTCGGCAAACTGCAACACCTTGCCCAGGTAATCCTGGAATTTTTTAATGTTCTCTACACTGCCGGTTTCTTCGCCGGGGTTTAGCGAATGCCCGAAAATGTAAATGGTGTCTTTGTTGCCTTTTTTCTGCACGTTGTCCAGCACTTTAATCCAGCTTTCCATATTAGCGCCGGCGGTGCGGTCAACAAACGGGTGGCGCTTGTTAAACATCAAGTCGCCAAGGTGCATAATGTTGGCTTCGCCGAAATGATAGATGGCATCGCCATTGGTATGGCCGGCACCAAAATAATAGCCGGTAATTTTTTCGTCGCCAATTTTCAGCTTTAACTCTTTGTCGAAGGTTTGCGTGGGAAAGAGTTGCTTGTCGGTGGTCTTGCTTTTCTCTGCTACGGAACGCATGTTAATGTCCGCATTCTTGTGCGCCACTACCTGCTCGGCAATGCCTTTAAACGCAATGTTGCCAGAGGAATGATCTCCGTGATGGTGTGTGTTCAGTAGAAACTTGATTGGCGCCGTTGCCTGTTTGTTGATTTCATCAATCAGGTGCGGAGAGGTGTCGGGAAATTGCGAGTCAATCACCAATGCACCATCTTTCGTTAGCAGGAAGCCAATGGTTCCGCCACGTTCGGTAAAAATGCCCACGTTGCGGCGTAGCATGGTGACTTTGTACTCGAACGGCCTGAAAAAAGACGCAAACGCATTGCTTTGAAAAAGAAAAGATGCGCCTGTGAGAATGCCGGTATTACGCAAAAAATGACGACGGTGCATGACAGGTTTTTTTGTGAATGAATAAACGAAAGCTACAAAAGATTACTGGTGAGAAAACAAACAATTTATTGGTAAAAAAGTTCAGCAGGTAAGTGCCGAAACATTTTTAAAGCCGGTGGAGTTGAGCTGCTTTTTTCCGTTGTTAGTATTCAAACTTGCGCAAGGCCGGCGCTTTTATCCAGGTAACAATGGCCACAATCACCGTCATGCAGCCACCAAACAGCACGGCCGGTACGGCGCCACCAAACAGGCGATAGGTAAAGCCGCTTTCAAACTGGCCCAGTTCGTTGGATGAATTAATGAACATTGAATTCACCGCACTTACACGGCCACGCATTTCATCAGGCGTTGTTAATTGCAGTACGGTGCTGCGCACCACCACGCTAACGCCATCTACCATGCCCGCCAGCAAAAGCGCAACAAAGGAAAGCAGGTAAATTTTGGAGAAACCAAAAACAATAATGCAAAGGCCAAATACGCCTACTGCCAGCAGCAATTTGTAGCCTTGTTTTTTTAGCAAGGGAAAGAACGTAATGGTGGCAATGGTAATAGCGGAACCAATATCCATGGCAGCGTTGAGCCAGCCAAAGCCTACAGGACCAACCTGTAAAATGCGGTCGGCAAATTCGGGTATCAACGCTGTTGCGCCGCCAAACAACACGGCAAATAAATCAAGCGAAATAGCACCTAACAAAATTTTGTTCTTAAACACAAACGAAAGGCCTTCTTTCATGCTGTCCCACGTACGGGCCGTAAGGTTGTTGTGAACTATGGGCTTGCGTTCAATTTGCGCAACCATGGCGGCGGCGGCCAGCACCAGCAGCAAAATCACGTAAAAGGTTTTGTTCACGCCAATCCAGGCAATTAAAAAGCCGCCCATGGCGTGGCCAAGAATAGAAGCAGAGAGGTAGGAGGTGGAAGAAAGCGAAGCGGCAAAATGCAACACGTTTCGCGGCACCAGTTGAGCGATGATAGCATTGGACGTTGGGCCGGCAAAAGCCCGGATAACACCTGTGAAAAAGATAACCGTATAAAACAGGAGTGCTGCCGTTTTCGGCAGGAATCGGGCTTGAATGGACGGCGTTGTAATGAGGATTAGCGCAACAATGCAAAGCGAGTAGGAGAGAATACTCTTGAGAAAAAGCGAACGCTTATCCGACCGGTCAATGATGTGACCGGCGTAAAGTGCCAGCGCAAACACCGGGATGAATTCGGAAAGGCCTGCCAGCCCAATGGAAAACGAATCTTTTGTAAGTTGAAAAAGCTCGTAGCCAATCACGGTTACTACCATGCGCAGCGCCATGGTATAAAACACACGGGTGGCTAAAAACAGGCGGAATTCTTTATGGTTGAGGGGAGATAAGCTGGGTTTGCGAAACTGCATAAAGACAAATATCAGCCATCTTGCGCAGAAGCTTTTGGCTGTGTTTCTCTTTTCTTTTTCTGCATGCGGCTATGGATCAGCAGCGCCGCGTAAGACGAAACAATGCCAATGGCAGAGCCCGCCAGCACATCCGTTACAAAGTGCTGCGCCAGGTAAACCCTTGAATACCCAACCAACAGGGCAATAATGGGAAAGAAGAAAACGGCAAACTTTTTCTGCACAATAAACGACAACAGCAAAGCCGTGGTAAACGCCGTGCTGGTATGCCCGGAGGGGAAACTGTTTACGTAGTTGTTGTGCTTCAACAGCGGAACGGCCCTCGCTGCATCTTCCAGCAAACGCAGCGGTCTTGGCGTGCCTTCAAAAAGCACCCGCTTGCCAAAATGCGTCAGCAGGGTGCAAATAACCAGTGCCGCTAATACAGGTAGAAAAAAATCACGTTTTAGGAAAATGGCATACAGGAAAATCGGTACCCAAAGCACCCATTCGCCCAGCAGCGTAACGTAGTTGAAAAAATAATCGGCTTCCGTAGAATAAGTGCCGTTAATTATGAGGAAAGAGCGGTTCTTTCCGTAAATGGCCACAAAAACACCCAAAACAAAAACCAGCAACAGGCTGAAAAATGTCGCCATCCGGAAATGCTTGTATTCGTCGTGCTGCAGCCGCATGTTAAACGGTAATCTCTAAGGTTTCCTGAACTTTTTCTTTGCTGTACACCTTGCGCACCTGGTAGGTTTTTTTGCTTTGCGATTCGTAATAAGTACGCACTGCAATTTCTGCCAGGATGCCAATGGTAATAAGCTGAATGCCGCCCAAAAGAAAGATCAATCCAAGGATTAAAATAGGCTTGCCCCAGATATCGTGTCCGAGAATTTTTAAGATGAGCAGGTAAGCGTTGATGAGTAAGCCCAGGCCGAAACTGATAAAGCCAAGCGTACCAAAAAGGTGCATGGGCTTTTGCATGTAGCGGCGAAAGAAAACCATCAGCACCAGGTCGGAAAGCACACGAAACGTTCGGCCAATACCGTATTTGCTTTTGCCAAATTTGCGGGGATGATGCTTTACATCAACCTGTGTAATTCTTGCGCCCTGCAGTTTTGCAAGAACGGGAATGAAACGGTGAAGCTCACCGTACAAGCCCAAATCTTCGGCTATTTCTTTTTTAAAGATCTTCAGCGTGCAGCCGTAATCTTTAATGTACACGCCGGTCATGCGGCGAATCATCGCATTGGCAATTTTACTTGGGAACTTTCGCAGCACAGCGCCGTCCTTACGGTTTTTGCGGTTGCCGGCCACCACATCCCAGTCTTCACGTTTCAATAGCTCCAGCATGAAAGGAATATCGGTCGGGTCGTTTTGCAGGTCGCCATCCAGCAGCGCAACATAGCGTCCGTTGGCGTGGTCGATACCGGCCGTCATGGCGGTGCTTTGCCCGTAGTTCTTGCGAAGCTCAACCAACACCGTGCGGTCGTCGGCATACTCCACAATTCGTTTGCGGGTGGCATCAGAGGAGCCATCGTCAACGAGAATCACCTCGTAGTCAAAATCTTTCAGGGCATCGCGAACGGCTTCCAAAAGAGGCTTAATGTTGTCCTCTTCGTTCATCACCGGAATGACAAGTGATAATTCTTTCATACGAGCCGCAAATGTAAGTCAAATGGGTTTGGGGTTCGGCGTTTGGTGTTTGGTGTTGGTAGGTCTAACGTTTCTTTGGCTGTTGGATAGAACGCAGGTAGGTAGGATTGACAAGGAGATAACATAATCAATCCTGCTCATCATACAGACTCAATGTTCCACTACGGCTGCCTGTCTCATCCGGATGTATTCTTCCAGTCGCATATTGCCAATCTTTGGCGCAATGGTGTCTTCCTGCATAACCACCGTAAAAAACGCCATTTTGTGATACATGTTTTTCGAGACAATTTTCATCAGCGGTAGCAGGGCTTTAATCAAACCCAGCGGAATGGTTCTTACCTTTTTATTTGGCGCTATCAGTTGCTGAATGATTTCGTTAATGGCTTTGCGGCTTAGCACTTCTTTTCCGCCTGCTTCAATAATTGCATTGGGTTGTTGAATGGAATCCACCACAAATTTGGCAAGGTCGCCTTCGTAAATAGGGTTGGTTTGTTTATCGCCTGGTCCCATGGTTACCAGCATGCCTTTTTTTGCCATGTCCATTAAGTCAAGAAAGGCACTGAACAGCGCCGGTGGCTTGATGATGGAGTAGTCGATACCTGCCTGTTTCAATCGCTCCGAAAACTGGTGATGAACATTGAAGTATTCGAGATGGGTAAGTTGTTCGGCGTGAAAGGCGGAGACGTAAACAAATTTCTTTACCCTGCTTTTGACTGCTTCGTCTAAAATGGCTGAATTTGCATTCAGGTCAATGTCCCGAAACGAAGGTTTGCTGAGGTTGGCCGGCGAAACGGATTTTCCCAGCGTGGAAACAACAATGTCTATGCCTCTGCAAATGTCTTTAAGTGAAGAGGGATTGGTTACATCGGCAATAACAACATGATGAACAAAGGGCTTTAGCGCATCGGCCTTTTTACTGTTGCGGACAACTGCCGTCACATCGTACCCTTTTTGAAACAACTCTTCCGCCACTTTCTTTCCAAGGTTGCCGGTACTGCCGAAAAGAATGACTGTTTGCATTGATCGGGGTTGTGTTACGAAGTAACAGATTTTGAAAGGGAGATGATAGCCGGCTGCCGTCAATTGCCACATCTTTTGTATGAAACGAAAAAAGGCTGCCCCTAAAGGCAGCCCTTGTATGATTAGCACTGTAAAACTAAAAACGATAACCCAGCGAAAGTCCGAAACCGGTGTTGCGGAAACGAATGTCCTGTCCGGATGTTGTTGACTCGTACGGGTCAATGTCTTTCAAACCCAGTTGCGCTTTTAGCGTGATTCCCAGGCGATTGGCAAATTCGTAACCGGCCTGGAAATTGGCGCCGGCATCGATGCGCTTTAACGGGAAGCTTCCGGCCGATACGTCGTCGCCAAACTCAATGTCCGTTTCGCCGCCGCCGTTGTATTTTACTTTTCCGCCTAGGCCAAAGCCCACGTAAGGACCAACACCCAGCACAAAATTGCCGGTGCCCAGAATGGGTTTGTATATAAAGTTTACCGGTACATCAATATAGTTGAGTGTTGCTTTTGAACCGTCCTGGAACTCGGCGCCTTTCTGGCGAAAATCAACACCCGGTTGCAGGTAAGCACCGCTGCCCAACGGTATCTCGGCGTTTACGCCAGCCTCAAAACCTGTTTTTACTTTGTTGTTCAGGTCATTGCCGGCCACATCTTTTCCATTGATGTTAAACATGTTTACACCGGCATGAACGCCAAATGTTGTTTTGCCCGTGGTACGAACCATGGATGGTGATTGCTGTGCGGAGGCGCTTAAAATCATTGCACTGAATACGCTTGCTGTTAACACAATTCTTTTCATGAGTAATCCCAATTATAAGTAGCGATAAATAATGTTTGTTATTGACGAACAGAAGCTTCACGTTTTGCTTCTTCTTTCATTTTTTCGTTAGCGGTGATCACAAATTCAACACGTCTGTTCAACGCACGGTTTTCTTCGGTGTCATTTGCCGCAATAGGATCGGCTTCGCCCATGCCTTTTGCCGATAAACGGGTGCCGGCAATGTTGTGCGTACGCAGGTAGTTAACCACGGCATTGGCCCTGCGTTCCGAC
>DATKHJ010000486.1:0-9792 GCA_035510335.1 Flavisolibacter sp.
GAAGAAGATGATACGTCTTCATTATAAACATTAATTAAAAAAGATACTTTGTTGATTAGTAAATTTCTATCGTTATCATAGGCCCACTCATCACGATTTGTTACAACGCCTAACGAAAACAATTCAAAAATTGCTTCCTTTGCTTTGCCTGACTTCACTTCCTTGCTACAAGAAGGAATCAAACTGTCCCAATCATTATCTGTAATATTTAACCAGTTATTATTCTTGTCAGGCGTAACATTTTCAAACTCTATTTTACCTATATCATTTTCTGAGAACCATTGCCACTTTTCTTCCTTCCGCATAAATTCATCCATTGCGACATAACTAATCTTGCACGGATGCGGCTTCACCTGCTTGTGTGTGCTCTTCACCAAAAACAAAACGGCTACGCCGGCCTGTATGCCAAATACATTGTGCGTTGTACCAGCAATCCTGGGATTGGCCCGCACATCGCTTTTGGTGTCGATGATGTAGGCATAATCGAAATCCTGTTGCACAATCTTCCGAAAGCCATCAAAGGTGCGGCTGTCGATAAAACTGCGATTGGTGATAAAGGCAATGATGCCGTTCTCCGTTAGCCTGTCCATGGCCCAGCGATAAAAGCGGCTGTACATGTCGTACATCTTTGTTTTTTGCGCCGTGCTAGCCTTGATGTAGGTTTCTTTAATGCGCTTGTCTATTTCCGCATATTCGCGGTTCTTGTTGTTATCGTTTTCGTTTTGCTGGTTGGCATTGTAGGGCGGATTGCCAATGATGACACTGATCTTTCGCTCGTTTTGCCGTTTAATGCGTTGCGCATTTTCAGCACTCACGCCAAAGAGGTCGCCCTGCTTACCTACCCAGTTAAAACCGGTATTGTCCAAGGTATCGACAAAACAGAGGTTGTTGAACTCGGCATATTTGCCCATTTTTTGTTTATAAACGTATTCGATGTTCAGGTTGGCAATGTAGTAGGGCAGGATGCTAACCTCGTTTGCGTGTAGTTCGTTCCTGTATTTGTATTCGAGGGAGCGTTTATCCAAGTGGTCGATGATCTCGCAGATGAAAGTGCCTGTGCCGGTTGCAGGATCGAGAATCTCAACGCCTTTGTTGTCCATTGTTTTTCCGAAATGTTTGTACAGGAGGTAGTCGGTGCTTTGCACCATAAACTTTACGATCTCGTTTGGTGTATAGACGATGCCCAGCCGGTCGGCCGCTTTGGGATTGTAGGCTTTGTAGAAGTTCTCGTAAATGACCTTCAGGAACTTTTGTTTTTCGTGGTGGTCGGCAATGGAAGCCGCTTTGGCATTGATGGTGTCGTAGTAATGTTTGATACGACTTAGCGTTTCCCGGCGTGCCGTGCCGATAAAGAAGGTGGAAATGACTTTATTGAGCTCACCGGCAATGTTGTTCTCCTGGTGAAAATGGGGCTCATCAAAGATGGTGTTGAAGATGTCGGCACTGAGAATGTGCTGCACCATCATTTCCTGTATGTCGGAAAGTGTAATACCGGGATTGATGGATCGCTTGCAGAGCTCGAAGTACTGCTGCAATGCTTTTTGATAGGTGCTGTTACTGCTTTGGTTTTCGATGATCTCTTTGATGGCAGCGGTTACCTTGGGGATGTCCTGCTTAAAGAGTTCAATGGCTTTGCGAAACTGTTTTACCTCTTCGCGTTCGAAATTGATGAAGTGATTCAGGAGCTTGTCCAATTCTTCCCCATCGCTCATAGGCACCCGCAAGACCTCGGCGCCATGCTGGTACAAGACAGCGCTTCTTGAATCTTCGAAGAGAATGTTGTCAGATGGATAACCTTTGTTAAACTTCTTCCTGATCTCTTCATCCAGGTCATCGCTTTCGTCTTTGCTTTCCCAATAGCCGTGATCGAGCCGGAGAACATCTTTCAGGGTGCCGTCGGGTGTGACAATTTTCCCTCCTTTTGTTTTTAAGGCGATTTCGTGAATGAGTTTGAGGTCTTTGCTTTCGGCGTACTGATTTAAGAGGTTAGAGAAAGCATTGCGGATGGACAATTCGTTTTTAGAGCCACCGTAGTGGATGATCTTTTCCAGTTCGCGGTAATACGAACGGATCGCGAGGATAGACATGACAGTTGGTTTTGGTTTGTGAAGAATCGTGCTTCACAGCGTTAGCAGGGAATTGACAGGGACGGAGATATTTACAGGAGGTGGCCGGCTATAAGCGGATGATGCCGGAATCAATTAGTTGGTATTTGTCAGGCAAAAGAGGAATTGGCACATTTGTTTGGTAATGGTTGCAAGCAGTCATAATTAAGGTTTTGGTTAGTGATCCCTATGCCTCACATGGTCATTGGCAGCACAACAATATAAATGAGTGTTTTGATATTTGCAAATTCAAGACACAGGGTGCTTCTTCTGATTCAAAAATTCCTGCTATCACCTGCCATCCCGTTAACGCAATACTTAAAACCAAACCGGTGTACCTCGCATTTCCCGAAAATCTTTCTTAAGTTAGTGTCCCTTCAAGCTAAACCTAACTGCAACATAAACGGCTTGAGGGCGGGGATTGCGTATGAAAACGATCGCATTTTTTGACCTTGAAACAAGCTCAAAAGATCACCAGATTTTTGATATTGGCTGTGTGAGGTCTAATGGTGCTACCTTCCACCAAAACTCACTACCAAATTTTTTTCATTTCATAAATGGATCTGAACTGATCTGTGGTCATAATGTTTTTAAGCATGACCTAAAATACATCCACCAGGCAACAGGTAACACGAGTTTTGGAGCAAATAATACAATAGACACTCTTTATCTCTCACCTTTGCTCTTCCCCAAAAGTCCCTATCACCGATTGGTCAAAGACGATAAGCTGCAAACGGAGGCGTTGAATAATCCTTTGAATGACTCGATCAAAGCAAGAGACCTTTTTTATGATGAAGTGGAGGCTTACAGTGCTCTTCCGCATGACCTCAGAAAAATCTTCTATAACCTTCTCTGGAACCAAAAGGAGTTTGCCGCTTTCTTTCAGTACGTAGGACCGGGTGAAAAATTGGCGCATGCCGAGCTTCAAGGCCTGATTACCCGTTTTTTCAGCGATAAGATTTGTGCGCAATCGCCCCTGCCCAGGCTTATCCTGGAATCCCCGGTTTCGCTGGCCTATGCGCTTGCGCTTGTGAATGTAACCGATAAGTATTCTTTGACACCACCATGGGTGTTGCACAATTACCCGGATGTGGAGCGGGTGCTTTTCTTACTACGAAATAAACCTTGTGTAACGGGGTGTACTTACTGCTATGAAGCCCTGAATCCCTTTAAGGCGCTTAAGCGTTATTTCGGGTATGAGGCCTTCCGTTCTTATGGTGGCGAACCCTTACAGGAAAAAGCGGTTTTCGCCGCTATTCAAAATAAGTCGTTGCTGGCGGTGTTCCCGACAGGTGGCGGTAAATCGATCACCTTCCAGATACCTGCTTTGATGGCTGCTGACAATGCAAAAGCACTAACGGTCATTATCTCTCCCCTGCAGTCGCTGATGAAAGACCAGGTGGATAACCTGGAAAAGAAGGGCATTACCGAAGCCGTGACGATCAACGGCCTTCTTGATCCAATAGAACGACAAAAAGTGTTTGAACGGGTGGCCGGGAGTAACCCGGAGCTGGCCCTGGCCAATATTTTATACCTCTCGCCGGAGTCGTTACGGTCGGTGAGTATTCAGAAACTCCTAATTAACCGGAAGATTGCCCGGTTTGTGATTGACGAAGCCCACTGTTTTTCTTCCTGGGGACAGGATTTCAGGGTTGATTATTTGTACATCGGCGATTTTATTAAAGCCTTGCAGGCAAAGAAGGGGCTGAAGGATAAAATACCTGTTTCGTGTTTTACAGCAACGGCCAAGCAAAAAGTGATTGAAGATATACGGGCCTATTTCAAAGATAAGCTGGATATTGAACTGGAGGTTTTCCGGGCCAATGCTTCCCGCACCAACCTACAGTACAAGGTCTTCAACAAGGACGATGAAGAGCAGAAATATGCGGAGGTAAGGCGTTTGCTGGAGGCAAAGAAATGCCCTTCCATTATCTACGTTTCCCGAACAAAAAGGGCCTACAAGTTAGCCGAACGACTTTGTGAGGATGGCTTTGATGCAAGGCCCTATCACGGCAAGATGGATAAGGAGGAGAAGACCGCCAATCAAAACGCTTTTATTGAGGGGGAAGTGGATATTATGGTGGCGACTTCTGCCTTTGGGATGGGCGTAGATAAGAGCAATGTTGGCATGGTCATTCACTATGAGATTTCCGATTCGCTGGAAAACTATGTACAGGAGGCGGGAAGAGCGGGTAGAGATGAAACAATTAATGCAGATTGCTATGTGCTTTTTAATGAAGATGATCTAGACAAGCATTTCATCCTGCTAAACCAGACCAAGCTGGATCAAAAAGAAATTAACCAGATCTGGAAAGCGATAAAGGAATTAACCAAAACAAGAGATAAGCTTTCCAATTCGGCTTTGGAGATTGCCCGCAAAGCCGGTTGGGACGACTCGGTAGCAGAAATTGAGACAAGGGTTACAACAGCCATTGCCGCTTTGGAAGATGCCGGTTATGTGAAACGAGGGCAGAACATG
This sequence comes from Flavisolibacter sp., assembly GCA_035510335.1. Classification (GTDB taxonomy): domain Bacteria; phylum Bacteroidota; class Bacteroidia; order Chitinophagales; family Chitinophagaceae; genus Flavisolibacter. The sequence continues at coordinate 4,585 of DATKHJ010000486.1, forward strand.
CCCCGGGTTTATGCTAACAGTATTCTGGCCAAGACAGCACAGGAGGCTATTGAGCGGATCAACCTCTCGGAAAAGTTTGCCGACAAGCAGAAAGAAAAAGCCGTCCGGATTATCAAGAAGCTTTTTTCCAGTAAAAGCAAACGGCTGGCAACAGAGGAAGTTGCCGAATCGAGGGTGGATTATATTTCTGATCACCTGGGGATTGTCAAGGAAGAGGTGATACAAATTATTCAGCTGCTAAGGGACGAGAAGATACTGGCTGATGCAAAAGACCTGAATGCCTTTCTTAAAAAAGGAGAGGCCAGTAACCGTTCCCTCACGATTTTGGAACGGTACCGTCAACTAGAGGCTTTTTTCTTTTCCCATCTTTCCGAGAAAGAAACAATCCTCAACCTAAAAGAGTTAAATGAGCAGGCAACTGAAAAAGGTTGTAAAGATGTTTCACCCAATAAACTCAAAACCATCATCAATTTTTGGGTCATCAAAAATTGGGTGAAACGGAAAACGCTGGCGTACTCAAAGAACCATGTGGAGATGGTTCTTTCGCAACCGAAAGAAGCACTGACAAGCAAGATGGAAAAGCGCCATGAGCTTGGCCGGGTGATTGTTGAATACCTGTTTCAAAAAGCAACGAGTACTGCGCCTAAGGCAGATACGGATGACATACTGATTGAGTTTTCTGTGCAGGAACTAAGGGAAGCAACAGAGAAAGCCGGCGGACTATTTGCGGCCAAAGCATCGAATGAGGACATAGAGGATACGTTGGTTTACTTATCCAAGATAGAGGCCATCAAGATTGAAGGCGGTTTTTTGGTTGTTTACAACCGCTTAACCATAAACCGGCTGGAGAAAAACAACAAGATTCAATACAAACAGGAAGACTACCAGAAGCTCTCGCAATTCTACCAGAACAAAGTGCAGCAGATTCATATTGTGGGTGAATATGCGAAGAAGATGATTGAAAACTACAACGAGGCCTTGCAGTTTGTTGACGACTACTTCCGGTTAAACTATACCTCTTTTCTCAATAAATATTTTCCGGGCAGTCGCCAAGACGAGATAAAGCGGACATTGACGCCGGCAAAATTCCAGCAGTTATTTGGCGCACTGTCTCCAGAGCAGTTAGAAATCATAAAAGACTTCAAGAATCAACACATTGTGGTGGCAGCGGGTCCGGGGAGTGGTAAGACCCGGGTATTGGTGCATAAACTGGCTTCGCTTCTCCTTACAGAAGATATTAAACACGAGCAGCTGCTGATGCTGACTTTCTCCAGGGCTGCAGCAACTGAATTTAAGAAGCGTTTGTTAGACCTGATTGGCAATGCTGCCAACTATGTTGAGATCAAGACTTTTCATTCCTACTGTTTTGATTTAATAGGCAGGGTGGGAAGTCTTGAGAAAGCAGACACCATTTTACGTACGACTGTTGAAAAGATTAAAAGTGGTGATATTGAACCGAACCGCATCACAAAAGCTGTGCTAGTAGTGGATGAAGCACAGGACATGAACGCAGACGAGTTTGCGCTGGTGAAAACACTCATGGCGCAGAACGAAGACATGCGGGTTGTGTTGGTTGGTGATGACGATCAAAATATTTATGAGTTCCGGGGCTCTGATTCCAAATACATGCAGCAGCTGATTGCGGAAAACGGTGCGAAGAAATATGAGCTGGTGGTTAACTACCGCAGCAAAGCGAATATTGTATCCATCGCCAACCAATGGGCTGCCCGGATTCCCAACAGGATAAAAGACACGCCCATCATCGCAAAGGATACAACCGACGGGGAGATCCAAATTGTACAGTACGGGAAAACAAACCTGATTACGCCATTGGTTGAATCGATCAAGGCAACTGATTTAGCCGGGTCAACCTGCGTTTTAACCCGTACAAATGATGAAGCGGTTCAAATTACAGGGCTGTTAACCAAAGCCGGATATGCTGCAAAGCTGATACAATCAAATGACGGTTTCAACCTTTGCAACCTGCACGAGCTGCGGTTCTTTACCGATTTCATCAACCGCAACATTGACTCTCCCCTTATTTCAGACGAAGACTGGGCTGACGGAATCAGGGAATTGAACCAGCAGTTTCAGAACAGCAATAAGCTGGAGTGGTGCCGGATTATTATTAAGGAATTTGAATTATCTAATCCAGCGAGAAAGTATAAAAGCGACTGGAAGGCCTATTTATCAGAATCCAAGTTCGAAGACTTTATTCAAATAAACGGAGAAACAATTTATGTTTCCACCATTCACAAGGCAAAGGGAAAAGAGTTTGACAACGTATTTATTTTACTGACCAACTTTGATGCTGATGCTGATGAATGCAAGCGGCAGTTGTATGTTGCCATGACCAGGGCAAAGACAAACTTGTTTATTCATTACACGCAGCACTTCTTAAGCACACTGGTTGCCAACCAGCTTACCTATACGAAAGACACAGCATTGTATGAACCTTCACCATTTATATCGTGTTTGTTGACCCATCGGAATGTTCAGCTGGGCTATTTTGAATACGTGCAGCATAAGATGAATGGATTGGTGAGTGGCACGACACTGCATATTACACCGGAAGGCCTGGCGACTGAACGCGGGTTGATTCTTAAGTTTTCAAATGATTTCGCTCAACGCTTAAATGAGTTCACGCAAAAGGGTTATCACCTAAGCCATGCAGAAGCCAACTTTCTTGTTTATTGGCTTAACAGTAAAACGAACAAAGAAGTAAAAATTGTATTGCCTAAACTGACCTTTCGGAAGTGATGCGGATGCCAACGTGAGGCTCGCAAGCTTTGAAAAAGTTTTTGTCTAAGATGTTTATTTCGCAGGTGCGGGAGTTGCGAGTTAAAATAACAGGTGCAGTAAGCTGCTTCCCTTTCTTCCTCTTTTCCATCTACCCAAATCCCGGTTCAGACGATTCCCCCCTTTGGGGTATTGTGTTTGTGAAGCAATGATTTTACCTTGAAGGAATAAAACAATTCACCATGTCAAAGAACCTTTATGTATCTCCGAGAACAGGCGACTGGAAGGTCCACTGGGAAAAAGAAACCAATGGCGCTGTCTTTTCCTTAAAAGAAGATGCTATCCGTCATGCTCGCTCCCTAGTGAGGGAACGAAAAGAAGGCGAGGTGTTATCAATTAGAGTGCAGCGAGCCGACGGCACATTTCAAAGTGAGTGGACATATGGGAAGGATCCCTACCCGCCAAAGGGATAAGGTATGTGACAAGCAAGGCCTCAGTCTTCGACTTGCGTATAATTTCAAAACCTGCCGATTGATTTAATAGTTAGTTTTGGTTCTGCCCTCGTTTTTACGGGGGGGGTGCTATTAATTACTACCGGAACAGTTATTCGCAAAAAGAGACAATATTAAAATTCAAAGAAGGTATAGAGACGGTTGGGACGTTTATGCGGAAGTTGGAGAGGGGGTATGCGGTAATCTTTCGTGACTTGTACTTACTCGGGGAGTGTTATGCCGGAGTCATGTGTTGATGTATGATTGAACTTCGCCGTTTGCCAACGGGAGTGTCCAGGACTGCAAGCCCATCACAACAAGGTTAACGAAATGAGCCTGCGTGTGCGGATGCATCCTTTTCATCCCCTGCATCTCAAAAATCCCGGTTCAGACGATTACCGGCGCCAGGGTTGTAAGCGGCAGGCATTGCTTCCGGTGGCTGTACCACCGGCTATTCATATTGAAGCCTTCGGGCTTACCCGGCAGCCCATTGTACTGAACGTAGGGAGGTTTTAGACCTGAACTCCAGCGGTTCTTCAATAACCTTTCGGCAACCTTTCGACAAGCTCAAGGTGACAGTCATGCACGGCGACCTTTCGGCAGGCTCAAGATGGCAAAGGCTTCGACAAGCTCAAGGTGATAACCTTTGACACTATCCTTACCACCTCTATCGTCTTTCCTGCTTACCTAAGCATAAGCAAATTGTTTTGGCCCTGTTTTATGCGGGGGCCTTTTGTGCGGTTGCAAACTTGCCCGGCGCTTTTTATCTTTCGCCGAAATCCAATTACCATGAAGAAAATCTTCTTTCTGCTCTCCCTGGCCGCCCTTGCTTCCTTTGCTTCTCCTGTTGATGACTGCTGTTCTAAAAAAGGAAAGAAATGTTCCGCCGATTCATCGTGCACGGCGTGTAAAAACTGCAGCGGGTGCAAGCATTGTAAAGCCGGCGGAACCTGCGGTGTTTGCCAGAAGCCAAAGAAGAAGAAGGGATAAGGGCTATGCCGAACGTTTGCCGCTTCATCCAGCACTTCTTTGCTGCCTGTTGCGATGGCCTGCAAGAAGGGTAGAGAAATCTTCTGTAAGGCATTGATGGGAAGTCCGGGGTCACGCCACAGGAGCACACAGAAAACAGGCTGTAAAGACCCCAGGGCGCAAGGCGAGGGGAAACCACAGGACAGACGGTGATGCACACGCAGCCGCACCTGCTACCAAAACGAAAGGGTGATAGGCTTAATGTTAAGGGTGGTGTGAGGAAATGTGATTGCGGGAAGGGAGATTATACACCTTAGCGCCCATTCTGAAAAAAATAATGGGAGTGTAAACGATTGGAGCGAGTAGTATGGCGTTGCCTGAACTGGTCTCCTAAATGATTCGGGTGGTGTGTTGCCATCCTGACTCTTCGACCTCGCTCAGCATGACATTGCTGAAGGGAGATGTGCGTAGCCTTGGCGATGCCCGGCTTCGGCTGCTTAGCCTGACAAAGCTTTCATTAATGAGGGCAATTGTACATAAGGATGCTAGCTTTTAGCGGGGAGTGCTGAAACGGTTGCCGTGCAGTGACTGCGGTTTCATGATCCAAATCAGGATCATCATGACGAGAGAGAAGGAATCGTCGGGCCATGACCAGGCCCTGGCATAGCCCTTGACCTCTGCTTCTACTTTGTTTCCTTCATAATATGGCGGAACTACATTTTGCTGTTCCGTGGTGGTAACAAAGACCACAATTACCGGTTCACCGTCTTTCTGACGGATACCGCCGCCGATGATTCCGCGGTGCTTGTTCTGCAACTTTGAAACAAGTTCTCTTTTTGCTTCTTTGATTTCCATTGTCCAAAATTAAAAACTTCTTATACTAATGCAACATCCAAGGCCTCCAACACCGGTGGCAGGGGACAGGCGAAACTTGTATCTCCCTCGATCCCTGCAAACAGCAAGCCAACCGCCTGGCAGGTTTCCGTGTCCACTACAAGGGAGCCGGAAT
>DATKHJ010000487.1:0-4506 GCA_035510335.1 Flavisolibacter sp.
CTGGATGTGGATGTGCTGGGCGCCTTAAACATTGGAATGGACGCGGTGCATGTAAACTACAATTCGCTGGAGCAGGAAGTAGAGCCTACGTACACCATCTATCATTTGCGGGAACTGAAGTCTTTTCTATAAAAAAAGTCCTCTGTAGAAGAGGACTTTTTTTGTGGGCAAGTGTGGTTACCACCAGCAGCTTTTTTTCTTTACACTGCATTCTTTTTTGGCGGACTCCTTGCTGCTTGTGTTTTCAGTTGTTTTTTTAGTGCTGTTCAAAACAGTAGCAGTAACGACGGCAGCGGTTAAGAGCAACAAAAAAATCAGTAAATATTTTTTCATAACCCATCGTTTAGACTATTAAGGTAGAACAATTTTTAATACGTTTTCTACCATTTTCCAAGAACGGTTACGCCACCTTTTACCTTCTGGTTCATTTGCACATCTATCTTGGTACCGATGGGAAGCAACAGGTCAACCCGGGAGCCAAACTTGATAAAGCCCATTTCTTCGGCCTGTTTTACTTTGTCGCCGGGCTTCAGGTAATTGACAATGCGTTTGGCCAGGGCGCCGGCAATTTGCTTTACCAGCATTTCCTTGTTACCGCTTTTATACACTACTGAATGCCGCTCGTTTTCTGTAGAAGATTTTGGGTGCCAGGCCACCAGGTATTTGCCTTTGTGGTATTGGCTGTACATGACTTCGCCGCTAACAGGGTTGCGATTTACGTGAACATTTAACGGGCTCATGAAAATAGAAAGCTGCAAACGTTTGTCGGTGAAATATTCATCAGCATCTACTTCTTCTATCACTACCACGGTTCCATCGCAAGGAGCCACAATCAGGTCTTCGCCAGCAGGATATTCCCTTGCTGGAATACGGAAGAAAGAAAGAATAAAGATGAGCAGCCCCATCGTTGCGGCTACGGTTATCCATCCCAGGATGGGATAAGCGGGCATTACCAATAATACGGTCAGGGCAACAATTGCCGCGGCAATGATGGTGCTGATTAAGATCGTCCGGAATCCTTCTTTGTGAATTTTCATAATTAAGAAGTGGCAAAAATAGGAAAGAATGCCGACAGCCAAAGAGCCTGCAAAGCTTACGCCAAGGCCTTCGCCAAAATCCGCGAAACCTCACCGGCTTTTGTCCACACCATAAAGTGCGAGCCTTTTTCAATCACCACATCCGGCCGCGTGTATTTTGCCGGCAGCATCAGGTCGGTGTTGCCGTGAATGTGAAAAATAGTTTTAGGACGTTCACAGTCCTTCCAATTCAGAATGGCACCAATGGCCCATTTCATAAAATAGGGATCGAGATGCGAAAGAAAATACTGCATCAGTGCTTTTTCTTTTCCCTTTCTTGTGTCCATTACCCAATGCACAACTCTTACAAAGGGCGGACGAAACACAAACCGGGGAACCAATTTATAGAGCTGCGTTTTTTTTGCAAAACGCAGCAGCGGCGGAAATTCAGCATTGCAGGCAACGCTTGAAATAAGGATGGTTTTTGCGGGCTGCAAAAACTGCGTCATGGCCGATGCCAGCATGCCGCCCATGGAAAGGCCAACAAGGGCATAAGGTTTCGAAGTGTCGATATGCGTTGCCAGCCTCTTTGCATAATCGTTTAATGATTCGCTTTTGTGCGGCGTAATCCAGTCAAGGTAATGAATGGTGTAATGTTCGGGAAGCTTCAGCCGTTCAAAAGCCCGCCTGTCGGCACCCAGGCCACTGATAAAATAAACATTCATGCTCTCTGGCTGGTTCATCTAAACTATACTATGAAAGTAATTTCTGTTTGCTGAAGAAATAATACGGCGCAACTGCATTGCTGCATACACTTAAACGTTAAGCATGGACAGCCCTGATCACTTCATCGCTCATTGGCGAAACGGCTGGTTCAAAATAATGCGTCAGCACGCCTTCTTCGTTCACCAGGAATTTCGAAAAATTCCACGAAGGTTCTTTGTCGTTCCAGCCGTTTAATTTTTTATCCGACAGCCATTGAAACACCGGGTGCTGCGCAGGTGTTTTTACCACAACGGCTTTTTTAGCAATGGGGAAACTAACACCATAATTGCGGGAACAGAAAGCCGCAATCTCGGTATCGCTTCCTTTCTCCTGCTCCTTAAAATCGTTGGCCGGGAACGCAATGATTTCAAGGTCTTCTTTTGAGTGCTGGTAAAGCTTCTGCAACTCGGTGTATTGGGGAGTATAGCCGCAATCGCTGGCCGTGTTTACCAGCAACACCTTTTTGCCTTTCATGTTTTCGAACGATAGTTCTTTTCCGTTCGTTAGTACTGCTGCAAGCGAATAAAAAGAAGCCGGTGGCGCTACCTGTTTTTCATTAACAAGTATCTGCTCTTTCGTGTTCTTCTTACTCATCCAAAGAAAGAGTGGATAGATAAGCTTCAATGCTTTTTGACGTAATGTAAGTGCCATAATTAACCATCAAAAAACCCCGCTTTGCGGGGCTGTAATTATTTAAATGAAAACGGAAGTGTAACCATCGCTTCGTCCCAGGCGATCAACATATCCGCTCCGTTGTTTGATTTTGCAAAGGAGATGCTGAAGGCTTCTACAGGTGTCGTTTTTTGTACCGGAACGCTAATGCGCAGCACGTCTTTTTTCTCGTCGTACTTAAAGGCGCCCCACACATCGGTATCCTTGTTGAAGATAATGGTCCATTCTGTTTCGGTGGGAATCGCAAAGATGGAGTAACGTCCTTTCGCCAGCTTTTTCTCTTTCACCTTTACGTCTTTGTACAACTCAATCTCCGTTGCTTCGTTGGCTCCCAGGCGCCACACTTTTCCGTACTCTACCAGCCCGCCAAAAACGGTCCTGTCTTCTTTCTGCGGCCGGCTGTAAATCACTCTTGCTACCAGCGGCTCTGTAGCCTTGTCCTGAATTTTTAAAACAGGGTAGTTGACAGGGTAATAAGCCATATCCATTGGCGACTTATCCAGCGGCAGTTTTAATGCCGGCACCGTGCTGATAGTAGTGATGTTGTTGACAGAGGTTTGGGCAATGCCTACATGTGCAACAGCCAGCGAACAAAGGAGGAAAAGTTTATTCATACGAAAGGATATTTAAAAGCAAATGTATTAATACGAGCCGGTTAACAAGTGTAAAAAATTAAGCAAGAAGCGCTTCCAGCTTTTGTTTTGCCATTTGTTTAACACCGGGAAAAAAGTCGCGGTAGCATTGTTCAATTTCATTGTAATGGGTTAAAAAAAGTTCAAACGCTATGGCGCTGTCTTTCATGTAAGTGGCCCGCCGGGCCAGTCCGCGCAGGCTTTTTTGCATGCCTGCCGTTGTGCGGTAATGATACAGCCAGTTTTCCATTTTCATGTAGGTAAGCACGGGCAAGAAGGGTTGCGGCAGGTGTGCCGCTTCCTGTTCCAGCGTAAAATAAACATTGCCGGTAAAGTGGTGAAGTGTTGCCTCGCTGAATTCGTTTTCATCGGTGGCAAGGAAATGATCGTAGATGATATCCATGATAGGGGCACTGTACAAACGGTAGTGCGGACGAAAAAATTCTTTGGCCCTTGCCGTTGCCGGGTGGTTGTCGGTAAAGCTGTCGATGGCATGGTGCAGCTCCATTCCTTTGCGAATACTTGCCGCATATACAGATTTTTTTCCGCCTTTTACAAAATCGGAAATCATGTTCCCCACCAGGATATGGGGCTGGTTAAACGATAAGTATGCATGAGCGAGGTAGTTCATCCTCCTAAAAGTACAATTGGTGCAACTTAACTTTTTCACAACCATTGTTAAGAGACTTAACAGTGTCATCCAATCGTCACAATTCGCTTGCCGCAGGGTGTAACCAAATCTACTTTTGTGTCGTCACAATAACCAAACAACACAATTTTTTAAAAACTTATAAAACCAACGTTATGAAATTTTTACTTGCAACTCTGATCTCGTTGTTCTCCCTGGTGAGTACAACCTCACACGCTACTGATGATGTTACTGTATCGGCAGCCGTTATGTCAACCTTCCAGTCTTCTTTTAAAAATGCATCTGAAGTAAGCTGGAAAATCACGGAAAACTATTCCAAAGCTGATTTTGTAATGAACAGCCAGCACGTTTCCGCCTTTTTCGATTTAACCGGAAACTTAGTAGCCGTTACCAGAAACATCAACTCGTTTCAGCTGCCTATTTCGTTGCAAACCAAATTGCGCAACTCTTATGGCGAATACTGGATCTCTGATCTGTTTGAGTTGAGCGATGACAACGGCACAACGTACTATGTAACCGTAGAAAACGGCGACTCTAAAATCACCTTAAAATCAAACAGCGTTAACGACTGGTCAACCTTCCAGAAGCAACGCAAAAGCTAAATAGTGAATAGTCAATGGTGAATTAGTGAAACCTTTTTCACGACTCACCGTTCACCACTCACAACAAGAGGCTAGTTTTGGTGTGTAAATCGTCCCGCTGAGGTGCAAGCCGAGGCGGGATATTTTTTGCCCTAAATTTGCCGCCTAAATTGAATGGCAATGAACAAAGG
>DATKHJ010000488.1:0-7843 GCA_035510335.1 Flavisolibacter sp.
CTTCATCTTCGTACGAACCAATTTTTGTGGTGAGTAATTCCATGCCTTTTTCCACGTTGAGCGCTGTGTGTACGCCTTTGAGCTCGAGGCCCAGTTCAATCAGCGTAATGGCCACAGCAGGCTGCATGCCCACTACCACCGTCTCGGCATCCATAATTTTTGACATGCTGCCGATGTTACCGAGAATGCGGCCCATAAACGAATCAACAATGGACAGTGCGGAGATATCGATCAATACGCCTCTTGCACCGGTTTTGCTCACCATTTGCACCAGGTCGGTTTCCAGGTTGGTGGCCAGCCGATCGTAGAGATCAATTTGTATGGTAACCAGTAAAAATTTCCCCATGCGGAGAATTGGAATACGATCCATAGGCTAGAAAGCGTGTTTGTTTTGAACTTTTTTGACTTCGAGTTTCAGCAGGCTGTAAGCATGTTTTAAAGCGCTTGCCAGCGATGCCTTGGTAACAATATTGGAAAGATCAATGCCGAGGTGCACAACGGTTTGTGCAATTTCCGGACGAATACCGCTGATGATGCATTCGGCACCCATCAGGCGGGTGGCGGCCACTGTTTTAATCAGGTGTTGCGCCACCAGCGAATCAACCGCCGGCACGCCGGAAATATCCAGGATGGCAATGGTGCTTCCGCTTTCCACAATCTCCTGCAATAAGCTTTCCATCACCACTTGTGTGCGGGCACTGTCCAACGTACCAATAATAGGCAGGGCCAAAATGCCATCCCAAACGCGGATAACGGGTGTAGAAATTTCAGTGATCTCGTCGGTCTGGCGCAGGATCACTTCTTCGCGGCCTTTGATGAAGGTTTCGAAGGTGATGATGCCCATGCTGTCCATCAACTTGTTCAGTTTAATCATGGCATCCATCATCGTCCCTGGATCATCTTTCAATTCGCTTTGTAGTGTTTTCAGCAAAGCGTCTTTCAAACTAAAAACATACACACCGGTTTCGCGGGGCGAGTATCCCTGGCGGGCCCGCGACATGGAAATGCCGGAAAGGATTTCGTACACCGGCTCGAAGTCGGATGACTGGCTGTCGCCTATGTTTTTATCGCTGATTACATTTAAAAAATTGTTCAACAATTCATCGGACTGCTCCCGCAAATCATCGTTGCTCATCAGGTCTTCACGCAGGCCGGCATCAGCCAGCTGATTCTTCATCCAGTTTTCGAGTATTTGGCTTCTATTCTTTTGAAGCAGCTTGGCAATGTCTGTTTTCATTTCGTTGTGTTAAGGACTAAAAGTAGGGCAATTCGGGTGGGTTAAACAAAATATTTGCGAGGCGCCACGCAAGCCAGATTTACATCTTACAGGAGATGTTGATTTGTGCTTTACCAAAGTCTGTGAATGGTGGCTTCTCAAAGCAATTGTGCAGCCAAAAATCTCTTTGACTGCACAGAATTTTGAAGGGGCTGCTGTAAGAATGCTTCGATATGAACAGCGGAAAAACGTGGGAATGGCAAGGTATTGCCAGGCTCCTGCCCTAACATTGCTAAGCTGTTTTAGCGGCATTCGCCTTGTCTTACAGCAATTGAACCAGCTGGATATTATTGCCGCAGGTATCATTGAACACAGCGATTTTGACGGTGCCCATCTCCGTTGGCTTTACACTAAATTCAACGCCCAGCTTTTCCAGTCTTTCATATTCCTTTTGTACATCATCAACGTTGAACTGTGTGTAGGGAATGCCGGCATTAAAAAGTGCGGCTTGATAAACTTTCGCCGGTTCGAAATGAAGCGGTGAAGGTTCCAGTAAAACTTCAGGCCCGTCCTGTTCTTCCTTGCTGACAACGGTTAACCACCGGCTGTCTTCACTGAGAGGGATATCCAGTTTTTTTACGAAGCCTAGTTTTTCAGTATAGAACCGCAATGCTTTTTCCTGGTCATGAACTGGAATGCTGACGACTTTTACTTTCATGTTCTTTAAAATTTTAGGCGACAAATTTTAAAAAACATCCCTGCGGAGGCTTTGTGAAAGTTGCTTTTTTTGATATGCGGTAGGTGTTAATCCGAATTTGGATTTAAACAGTGTGCTGAAAGAACACGGACTTTCAAACCCCACGGCAAAGCAGGCTTCGGTTATACTGGAACCGTTTGCCAGGCAGGTTTTCGACTCTTCCAGCCGCTTATCAATGAGGTATTGCTTTGGTGTTTGCCCGTAGTATCTTTTAAAAAGCCGTAGCAAATGAAATTTTGACGTGAAGCGGATATGCGATAAAACCTGCAGGTTTAACTCGTTATCGTAGTTGTGATCAATATAGCGGCGTGTTCCAATAACGGTATCAAGCTGTCCCTGGTTTGCGTAACAGGTGTTTTTTATGCGGGTGATTTCTTTCAGGTAATAGGTCATGTTGGATATTAAAGGGAGAGCATTATAAAAGTTAAACACCTTGCTTTCGGTGCAGATAGCTGCACTTGCGCCTCACTAGAATACACCAACCACATAAAATTGACCAGCAAAGGGATTGTTGCCCTACCGCTTTAAGTTGTTGCCAAAGCAAAATAGTAATTCATGGTTGAAAATATATGCTGTTGACAGTACTGCTGGAAGCCCGTGTAAGCAATAAGGATCTGGGAATACTATTTAGAAAGACAAATCTCCCCTTTAAGCGCTTCTGTAAATGAACCATCAGGATAATTGATCCCTTCGATATGCAAATTACCGGTAGCGCCTTGAAACCTGCCATCACCATCTACGACAGTAAGATCAGTGCTAAATGCCAGCGTACTGGTATTGAATGTACCGCTAGTTGCCTGGTAGGTAACAGAGCCATGTTTTGTAGTAAGCACCAACTCACCAAGAAAAGATATGACGCCGCTATTGTTTTCAACAAAATAGAATTCTGCCCTTGTTGTTCCGTTCAATAGTCCTCCGCCTATAATATCTGCTTCTGTTATAACTCCTGTTTCGGTTGCTTCTATTGTAACACCTTTGCCCTTAGCATTAATTTTATGACAATTGTTGGAAGGGGCTGTCCATGTAATACCTGTTACTACTAAAACAAAAAGAAAAAAGTGTCGTAAGCTGAAAAGAGCATTCATCTGTAACATACATTAGGTTTTATTGGTTGAAAAATAAAGAAGCTGAATTGGGGTGCAGATACAGATAGTTGAATTAAAAATATTACTAATTTGAAAAAAGTGCAAATAAAGTGAGTAGTAATTATTCGTAAAAGCAGAACATTCTTAGCTAATCCTATGCAGTATAGGGAATAGTACGTGAGGGATAGAAGTAAGAGAGATAGGAAAATTCGATTCTCCGGTGTGAAGCATTTATAACCTCTACCAGCGACCAACTTTTGAGTGCTTGCCAATGTACCAGCATTAATGCTCCGTCTGCTTAAAGTGATTACAATCGGTCAAGGGAATTGAGTTGTTCGGCAGTTATTCGCCAGCCGGTATATTGGCAAGTGACTGTTGGCAGTAACCGTTTTCCATTTAGTGTTTGAATTCATCTATATTCACAGACGTCACTATACTATCAGGGCTAAATTTCACTTCCAAGTTCTTAATGTAAACTGGGTCAATATCTAGTCAATATCTGTTACAATGTTATAAGTTGCGGTAATTGGCTCTTTGTCCGAAAATTTTTCCGGTTCGCCTAAAAGTTTAATGAGTTGCTTGTAATTAAGTCCAATTAGCTGATGATGGCTCATTAGGTCTTTTAGCATTTTCTCCCTGTTTGGATATATACCTAAATCACCCTTTTCATTCCATGCTTCCTCCTGAAATTTTTTGTCTTGTTTGCAAGCACAAACAAATAATACTAAAACTGCAATTACAAGTATCCTCAAACTGACTGTGCGTTTAGTATTTGAATAAAAATCAAGAGCAAGGATACGAGAAGGGTAACGAAAAGAGGTGACTTTTTCACCCTAATAAATGTATAACAGCTAAATGCAAGAGCAGTGAAGAACAGTAGCCCGAAGACGAAGTTAACCGTTGCATAAAGTTGAACTGACCTATAATACCAAGGGGCTGGCCCCTCAGCATCAAATGGATAACCACCTGTCTGCTGTAGAATACCAACAGTTAAAGACTCATGTAAGTTGATAAATGCAAATAGTCCCGATATCGAAACTGTCACCAAGAAAAGCAACCAAATTGATTTATCTCTCTGAATTCTTAGTATTGCCATAAGGTTACTGATAACAGTTATTATACGAACCTACTATATTTTGCAATTCAGTGTAGGATTTCATCCCTCTGTGTAAAGAGCAACTACCTATAATTGCGTTTTTAAATAGCAAAAAATATAGTCTGCTGATCTACAAATTGAACCAGAAAAACGTAATCACCTTGGCAAATTCGATTTTGTGATCAAGGAGCTAAAACAAAAAGGCATTCCCGGAAAAATGCCTTCATCGAGGAAAAGACGTAACTATTAGAAACTTATAGGGAGTATCACTTTTTTGCATTCGCGGTCACTTGCGCTTTATAAAGTGAAGAGGGCACCAGCCCTTTCCCGCTTTCGCCTTCCCATGTGGATGACTGTCGTCCCGAAAGCCGTCCGTCATACCGCCTTGCCTGCAAACCAACCACATAGTTTTTACCGGACACCCAGGGATCTTGTATAGCTGCTTTTGCTGCCACGCAGTTCCAGATAATTTGATTTACACCGGCCCAACCGTGACCCGTTCCCCAGTTGCCACGATCTTGGATGTTAATCTCTCCATCGGTTACAACATTATCGTACAACGTACCCACTGCCCAGCGGTGGTGAGGACCAATATCTGCCTTCGCATTTTCCGCACGGCAATTGTAAAACACGTTGGGACCACGCACTTTTTGCCCGGTTACATAATCATGACGACCCTCGGACGAATAACAGTTCATTACCAGATTCAGTTGCCCATCGTTGTTGAAAGCGTAGCGGCGGCCGCCTGTCACCTGCGATTTCGGTTCCAGGCTTCGGCAACTGTCAACTGTTATGTTTTTACTTTCCGGACCAAGGTTCACGCAGGAATAGCCAAAATATTTTGCCGATACATTTTTCACCCAGCCTTGCTCTACCCGGTTAAAATGAACGGCATTCCAGCCGTGGTTTTCCGCAGTATCGTTGGCAAATTCCGATTCACAAAACAGGTTTTCAATTCCCACATTGTTGATGCGGCCGTCAAAATTGAAACGTAAATGGCTCCGCCGCCGTACTGTGCTTCCATGGCCATTACAACAGGGTTGTCAAGAAAGATTTTATCACCTTCAACACGGGTAATGGTTCGCTCAAAATGAAGATCGTAGGTACCTGGCTTCCACTGAACTGTTCCTTCTCTTTCTTCTATCTGGTCCATTTTTAAATCATGAATCCATCGTTCCGTGCCCGGACGAAGAACAACAATCCGGTCACCAGCTTTGAATCCTTTTGCCGAAGAAACCGTAAATGTTTTTGCGCCAACAGGCACATAGGCATCTGTAATGTTTGTTCGTGTGCCCGCCACTTCTTTCAATGAACCACTCCCGGTAACCGAAAGCAGGTTGCGCTGTGTTTGTCCAACAGCAATAAGCTTTGTTTCGTGTCCTTCTCCCCGCAGCACAATGCCACTGGCGGTAATTTTTACGGTGCCGGAAATAGGATAATTTCCCTTGCGCAAAAGAAGGGATCCGCGAAAACCGTTTTTATCCAACGGCTTTTTTGCCACTTCATCAATAGCCGACTGGATGACCTGCTGGCTGCTATCGCCAGCCGGTTCAATGCTTTTTACGACCGGCACCAACGGAATCTTTTTTTCACCGTTACCAAAACCCACTTTGCTGAAGTCGGGAATGATGTTTCCCTTCTCGTCAGGATAGTACGTCAGCGAGCCATCTGCCTGTTGCTTTACAAGACGAGAACTCCACTGTTTTTGTGCAGGTGTTTTTGCAGCCAGAAGAAGAAAAAGGATGGCGAAGCAGAAAGTTTTCATTGTTTGTTATTTCACGTCGATGAATGCAGTTGGCACCGATTCCACACGGGCACTGACAACTGATTTTCTACCCTTGGTTTGCACCTTAATAATGGCTTTGCCGTTATACAGTTGCACATATCTTGACCCTGACGAAGTGCCCTGGTTGTCGATCAGTTTTCCATCGCCGGCTAATGCAAAACGAATCCAATCCGCAGCATCCAGGCACTGCACGCCGTTTTCATCAAATAGTTTTGCTTCTAGTGTAACAACGCCGTTTTCTTCGCCAAATTTTTCCAATTGCAGTTTTGCTGGTTTGCCCCACACTTGTGTTTCATAATAATAGCTTAACGAATCTTCCACCTGCACCTTGCCTTTTTTTGCCACTACACTCACGCTGTTTTTCCCTTTTATTAACGGCACGTTCCAACGCAATCCGGCAGCGGGAAAATCCTGGCTGTTGCGCTTTTTCACGCCAAAACTTTTACCGTTCACAAACAGTTCAGCTTCGTCACAATTGGAATAGACCTTGATCATTTTCTCTTCCCCTTCCCTACCCCAGCGCACCGGCATTGAATGCCCGTAAATGCGAACCATTGGCTTTTCCGTCCAGTACGATTGAAAAACATAGTAGGCTTCTTTTTTAGTAAAGTCTCTTTCCACCACACCTTTTTGGTTCATGTACGGCACAGGGTTGTCGGGACGGACCGGAGTTGAAAAATCTTTGAAAGGCCATTGAGCGGTTCCGGTTAACCAAGGCATCGTTTCCTGTTCTTTCAGGTGCCAATCCACAAGATTGCATATGTAGCTTTCGCTCCAATCGCCATCTTTGGAAACCCTTGCTGCACCGCCATACAGCGACGCATCTCCCGCCCTTTCATCGGCCGCACCGGCCTTGCCTATTTTTTGTAAAGCATTGTCAGGGTTTTCCGAATGTCGGCCGGCATGACTGTCGCCGCCCCATTCCACATGAAGAAAATGATCCACCTTGTCAAACTCTGTTTTCGAAACGTCTTTGTATTCTGTATAAATTCCGCGGTACCAACCGGCCCAGATGGACGGAGAATACACATCAACAATGTCTTTGCAAAAATCGCAACGGCGAATGGCCGTTTTGCGGGAAGGATTAAGCCTGTGCGAAAGATCGTGCAGCTCTTTCATGTAAATCCGTATGCTGTCTTTGTTGAAATCGGGATAGTCGCCGGGCCAGTCGTTTTCATTTCCCAAACCCCAGATGATAACGGAAGGATGATTGTAATGCTGTTCAATCATGTTGGTTAGCATGCGCCGGCCCTGCTCCCGAAAAACCTCTCCACCCAAACCGCCGCGGCACCAGGGAATTTCTTCCCACACCACAATGCCCAAACTATCACAGAGGTTAAGAATGATGCGTGATTGCTGGTAATGACCCAGGCGAATAAAGTTCACACCCATTTCTTTCATCATGATCATTTCCCGGCGCATCATGTCTTCCGTTATGGCTGCTGCGACGCCGGCGTGATCTTCGTGGCGGTGAGTGCCACGCAATAAAAGTCGCTTGCCATTCAACATAAATGGTCCTTTTTTCACAAATTCAAAATGGCGAAAGCCAATTTTTTCCTTATGCACCGCTTCGCCGCTTGTTGTGGCAACCGTTGTTTCTACAGTGTACAACGCCGGCTTTTCGATTGACCAAAGCTGCGGCGATTTTATACTAAACTGTGCTACCGTAATATCACCGGCAAGGTTTGAAACGCTTTTTTCTGCTTGCTGCACCAGCTTTCCAGCAGGATCAAACAACCGCACTAAAACTGTTGCGGTTGCGACGTTTATTGGATTATGAAAACGTGATTTTACCGTCAGCTTTCCATTCTTTCCTTGCGCATCCGTTTCTGCAGCAGCGAAGATTTTATCAATGGAAACAGAAGGCGCATAAACAAGATTGAGGTATCGGTAAATGCCACCA
>DATKHJ010000489.1:0-7630 GCA_035510335.1 Flavisolibacter sp.
GGGTAGAAGTGGTTCCGTTGCCCAGGTTCCATGCGTACGATTGAATAGGCTGGTTGCTGTTGGCCGCCAGCTTTATGGTCAGCGAATCGCAGTCGTAAAAATTTTTGGGGCTACTGGATTGCGTGATGAAAATATTGGCTGAAGGACGGGACACGGTAATGTTTTTTGCTATCGTTCTTTTACAGCCCGCGGCGTTTGTTACTGTCAGGTAAATAGTGCGGATGCCATCTGACGTAAACAGGTATGGTGCTGTTTGCGCCGTAGAGAAAGGTGTGTTTGACGACCAGTCCATTACCCAGCTCCAGGCCACTGCACCTTGCGTTGTATCACGAAACGTAACCGTTACCGGTGCGCCGCAAACACCGCCAAAATCGGCGGTAAAGCCATTGGTGGTCGGCAACTCGTTTACAACAATTGTTTTGGTCACCGTCTCACTGCAGGTGCCAAAGGTGTTTGTCAGGGTAAACGTGTATGTTCCCGGCTGGTAATACGTGTGCGACAGATTGTTGGAAAGCGAGTTGAAAACAGTGCCATCGCCAAAATCCCATTTCCGGGCACTGGGTGCTACCAAACTGCTGGCTGCAATGCCAAATGAACTGCCGACACAAACGGAAGCCGGCGTGGCGGCATTGCTGTTAAAATTACCGGTGTTTTCGACGGTAATGGTTTTGGTAATGGTGTCTTTGCAGGAATTGTTGTAGGTGTTGATCAACGTAACGTCATACGTTCCGGCCGT
The DNA here is from genome assembly GCA_035510335.1 of Flavisolibacter sp. Taxonomy (GTDB): domain Bacteria; phylum Bacteroidota; class Bacteroidia; order Chitinophagales; family Chitinophagaceae; genus Flavisolibacter. Next base: position 737 of record DATKHJ010000489.1, read on the forward strand.
TGGGTAGGTGTACGAGGCATTGGGGTAAGAAGTAGAGGTCGCATTTGCCGCATCGCCAAACTTCCAAAGGCTGGATGTAGGATAAACAAAGCTTGCGCCGCTAAGATTGACCTGCCGGCACAAAACCTGGCTGTTAAAGGCAGTTTGAAAAAAAGCTGCGTTTACCGAAACCGAAGAACTGGTAGCCGAGCAGCCATCCGCATTGCTGACGGTTAACCGAACGTGGAAAACACCTTTCCTTGTGTAACGATGGGTTGGTTCTTTGTCGGTGGACGTGTTGCCGTCGCCAAAATCCCAGCGGTATTGCAATGTACCCGGACCAGTGCTGGTGTTAGTCAGTGTAATGGTTTCGTCAAGCGTGCAAAGCATTTGCTTGTTCACCGTAAACTTTGGTTCAATTCGCGGCAGCACTTCCACTATATCGGTTTTGGTAGCGCTGGCTACGCAGCCAAAACTGTTGGTCACGGTGAGAGTTATGGCCGGTATTTGTTCGTAGGTGTAATTATGCGAGATGGCCGAACCAAAGCCTTGTTGCGTACTACCGTTGCCAAAGTCCCATTGGTAGTTGGAAATAGAACCATCGCCAGCGGTAGAAGAGGAGAGAAATTGAACAGCCTCGGGCATACAAACTTTTGGCCGGGGCGTGGAAAAATTAACCACCGGCTTTTTATAGACCGTAATGGTTTTTGACCGTGTGGCCGTTTGGTTGCCATCGGTCACCGTAAGTGTTACCGTGTACACTTTTTCTTCCAGGTAAATGGCCGAAGGATTTTTTAGGGTAGAAGAATTGCCGTTGCCAAAATCCCAGCGAAACGTAGCGCCTGCCGATGTAGACGATAGATTCGTAAAGCTAATAGCCAGCGGTGAACAGCCACCGGTTTTGTTCATGGCGAAATCTGCCACCTGCGCCTGCAGGGTGCCAATAAAAAACAGGGAGGCAAGCAAACAGGTTGTGCGGACAACGTTCCGGGCAGTTCTTCTTCTCAAAGGTTCCAGCAATTTAGTTTGGTTTTGGCGCAGCGGCCAGAGCGTTAAAAATAGATCAACTATTTATTATTTCTTCAACTGTTTTGAACATCTGTACAAACGCAAATGATCCGGTAAAGAAGTGGTTGAAGAAGCTTCTAAAACAAAAAACGTCATCCTTGTAGCTGAAGCGGCAGCCGGGGAAGTTGTTTGTTGAAACCTGCTGGCTCTTGCAACGACGTAGGCTTCTTCTACTGAAAATCAACACAATGATTTTTATTTATACAAAACTTTTCTAATCTTTATAAGTCTCTTTCCCTTTTTCGTGCCCTTGTGTTGTAAATCGATGGTCATGAAAAGAATTTTGTGCTTGCTGCTATCCGGAATCTCTTTCTGCGCTTTTGCGCAACAATCACCCACGGAGTTTACAAAAGGAATGGTGCTGAACCTGGAGCTGCTGCAAGGCTTTACCAAGGCAAAATCAGCCCCCGAACTTTACCTGGCCGACCTGCGGCTGTCGCCGCAATGGACCATTGCACCCGGTGTGCTCCGGGCCGGAGTGACCGGTGGGTTGTTTTATAGTAACAGCAATGTTTCGGGCTTTGGCGGTCCCAGCGTGGCGCTGCATTTAAAAACGGTTAACGCCGGGCAAATGGGTTCGTTGCTGAATCTACAACTGGTGCTTGAGCATTTGTGGGGCACTGATAAACAACGCCTGCTGGGCGGCGGCTTTCGAACAGAGATCGGAAAAAAGCTATTGCTCTCCATCTTATCGCACCGCGATTATCACCTCGATTACTGGAGTCTTGAATTTGGCGTTGGTATCAACTTCCTGCGTAAAAAATCCTCACAAGGTCCTATTGTTAATTAAAGCTGGCTTATGGCAAAAAGAGCAATTGTAATTAGTGGTGGTGGTTCAAAAGGAGCCTTTGCCGTTGGTGTTTTAAAACGCCTTGCGTTTGAATTCCCCCAGATGGAGTTTGATATTTTTGTGGGCACCAGCACCGGCGCTCTTATTTCTCCCCTTGCTGCGCTTGGCGATATCTCCCTGCTGGAAAGCCTTTACACCAATGTTAAGACAGAAGACATAGTCAGCAAGGGAAACGTTCTTGACCGTTTCATGAATGAAGTCTCGCTGTTTGACGCAGCGCCGTTGGGTCGGTTGGTGATGAATCATTACAACGATGCGACCTGTGGTAAGATCTTTCAGTCGGGCAAAGAAATTTTTTTAGTCACCACCTGCCTGCAAACAACACAGGCTGTTGTGTGGACCTCGCAGGAGCCGCTCATTATTACCAGTTACGAAATGATGAAGGCGGTCAATGCTACCGAGTTGCGGCGGGCTATTGTGGCATCGGCCAACCAGCCGGTGTTTATGCAGCCCATTGAAATAAGGGAAGGAACGCCGGTGCGCCAGTACGTTGATGGTGGTGTAAGAGAGTACTTGGGCATGCAGATAGCCATTGAAGCCGGTGCCGATGAAATTTTCGCTATTTCGATGGCGCCGCTGGCAAAGGACCCGGTCGATAAACGCTACACAAAAACAATGGAAGTGTTAGGCCGGACGCTGGACATTTTTACAGCCGATGTAGGCTCAAACGATATTAAGATTCCACGGTTTTACAACAGGGCCTTGCGGTACATGAATGCTGTGCGGCAAAACATGAAAGACGATGGTATTGCGCAGGCGGACATCGACCGCTACTTCAATGTGCCAATGTTCGATAATTTCTCCGGCAAGAAGCCTATTCGCATTCACCATATCACCCCGGATGAACCGCTCGATGGCGGACCCGGCGGACTCGATTTTAATCCCGCAAAAATGACGGCCATGATGCGGAAAGGAGAGAGCATGCTTTCCTCTTACATGGCTTCACTGCCTTCTTCACCGGATGGCAATGTGTAGAACAAATCTGATCACAAAAAATCAACGCTTCTGTATGACTAATAAAAAAAAGCAAACAACCGCAACAGCGCTTACTCCCGAAGATTTTACCGGCCAGCCCGAAGTGAAAGCTGTGATGGCGGAACTGCAAGAGAATTTTCTCAAACAAAAAAAAGTCGTGTCTGATGTATTGGATGAAGAAGGCAATCAATATGTAAACCTGGTGCAGGAAGGCGGTGGCGTTCTTGGCGTAGCCCTTGTTGGTTATACCTATGTGCTGGAAGAAATGGGCATTCGGTTCATGCGGTTGGCCGGTACCAGTGCAGGTGCCATCAACACAGCAATGATGGCTGTGATTGGTGAGAAAGAAGCAAAGAAATCGGGTGCAATACTCGAACACCTGAGCAACAAAGATTTGTTTGAATTTGTGGATGGTCACCCAGTAGCAAAAAAGATCATCAAAAATTTTATCACCAATGAATCATTTGTAGAGCAAACAAAAAAATGGCTGAAGTATCTACTGTTTTCGCTTTGCTTTTTTCTAGTCCTGGATGTTGTTGGCTTGGGGCTTCAGCATAAGGTTGCCTGGTTTTCGGTGGTAACAAGAGTGAGCTTTGTTTTTACCGGTGCGCTGCTGCTTTTGTGCGGCTATCTTGTGTGGTACGGCCGGCATTTGCTGGGCCGGTTCAAAGACTGCGGCTTTGGCATTAATCCCGGTGATGATTTTCACCAGTGGGTGAAAGACATTATGAATGCAAACGGCGTGAATACCATTGCCAGGCTGAAAGCAAAGACAGAAAAACTTCCGCAAGGCGTTTGTGTGCGGGGACAAAACAGTTCCATCGAATCGCTCAAAAGCCTGAAGCCTGATATTACCCTGATTACTTCTGACCTGATCACGGAAAACAAAATAGAGTTTCCCAAAATGTATGACCTGTACACCGACCAGCCCGGAAGTTCCGATTGCCCGATTCACCCGGCTGATTTTGTGAGGGCTTCCATGTCGATTCCGATCTTTTTTGAATCATTTACTATCCCAAACATCAATCGCAACAGTGAGACTATCCGGCAAGGCTGGGAGCGACATTTCTCCATAGGACCGGAAGCTATTCCTTCGGAAGCGCGGTTTGTAGATGGTGGCGTTCTTTCCAATTTTCCCATGAGCATTTTTTATAACCCCGAAGTAAGGGTGCCAAGGCTTCCAACCTTTGGCATTCGGTTGGGCAGTGGCCAGCCCAATTATGATGTAAGCAGTTTTTCCTTCGGAACGTATTTCCGTAAGCTATTTAATACGGTGCGTTACTTCTACGATAAAGACTTTCTGCTGAAGAACAAACTTTATGCAAGAGGCATTGGTTACATTGATACCAGCGCTTTTAACTGGCTGAATTTTGGGCTGTCGAATGATGAAAAGAAAGCACTTTTTCTGCAAGGTGTTCTGGCTGCAAAAGAATTCCTGATTGGCAAACAACCGTTTGATTGGGAAGCGTATAAAAAAGACCGCATCGATTTATACGATGCTTTGCACAAAGCCGAACCGGAATCAAAAACACAAGCACTTACCACAACAAATCTTTCTGTATGACAACAATCACACAAAACTGGTGGCTTCTTTTTATTGTATGCTTCACCGTCATGCTGGGGTTAACGCTTTGGTTGGCGGCTATCGCCAGGAATTTTTATACGAACAAAGATGGCCTGCGTTCCTTCAGCATTTTCGACCTTGAGTTTGCCGCGACCGAATCTATGCTGGATAAAATTTTTGCGTTCAGTACCGAAGATTCCCGCAAGCAATTGCGCCGGCATTTGCTGGTTGATTTTCTATTTATGCCTTTCGTGTACGGGGGCATTGCTTTGCTATGCTACAAAACAGCGCTAAAGATGGAGTATTACGGCTATTACCTCTTCATGGGCCTGGCCGCTTTGCAGTTGCTGCCCTTTGTTTTTGATGTACTGGAAAACAGTTACCTCATGGGAAAATTAACACTGCAAAAAGGGGAGATTGCAAGAGCAGATTCGTCGGCCTTCAAGCAATACCAGTTTTTTGTAAAAGCAAAGTTCACCATTGCACTAACCGGCACCATCTGCTCGGTGTTTGGATTGTTTTACTTCTGGCTGGTGGGCACTTATGCTGCGGACTCGCTCATTTACCTTGCTATTATAGTGGCGGAAATTATGGCCTTTCTTGCCATAAGCAGGCGGAAGAAACCTGCTGCTACTTTACAGCCTGATTTGCAAGTGAGTTAAATGGCTGGTGGTTTCGGTTTTGTCGAATGTTACAAAGCAGCGTTGCGTGAGAAAAATGAAACAATAAAAAACGGCTGCCATAGGGTTGACAGTGAGCGGTTGTTCCTTTACAACGTAAATCAAATCATCAACTCTTAAACTGTTTTCATTATGGAACAAACCATCGCCGCAACAGAGACAAAAGAACTTATTACCGCAGAAGAATTATTACAACACTGGCAGGGACATCGCCGGCTGACACGCCGGGTGATTGAAGCCTTTCCTGAGAAAGAGTTATTCTCCTATTCCATTGGCGGCATGCGTCCGTTTTCTGAATTAGCCAATGAAATACTGGACATGGCTGTGCCGGGTGTTTCAGGAATTGTAACAGGCAAGTGGCAAACATTTGACGAATTGATGCATGTAAGCGGCCACCAAAAAGCAGAAACAAAAGAAGAACTGCTGGCGCAGTGGGATGATGCTACGGAAAAGATGAATGCGCTATGGCCGCAAATACATCCGGCACGTTTCAGGGAACACGACAAAGCGTTTGGAATGTATGAAGGAACCATTCAATCGTTCGTGTTTTATTTCATCGACAACGAAATACATCACCGGGCTCAGGGCTATGTTTACCTGCGTTCGCTTGGTGTGGAACCGCCGCAATTTTGGGACAGAAGCTAAGTGAATAATGAATTCTACTTACTGCTTTTGATGTGTATCAATTATTTTTCCGGAAAGTTTTGATTCAACTAACAAGACACTAACATCATTTTATAATTTACCTCCGTAATTTTACATCTCAATAAAGCAGTAACAATTTTCTCATAAGCAGTTAGTTTTGGTTGCGACCCCTGTTTCTACAGGGGTCTTTCTTTTGGATGTACTGTTTCAAATACAAAATCAGCCTCCCAATTTGCTGTTGGTATTTTTTTTGATAGGCATTGTTTATACCCTTATTGTTATGTCCGACGATACATCCAGAGATTTAATGCTTGAACTGACCACGAGGTTTGCCCAACAGAACAAAGAGTTTACGGAAGCCATGAAAGAAAAACGTCCGGTGGACCAGTTGCAGGTACTGCATTCCGAAATGCAGGAGATTTACAATCACATTGTGTTATTGAAACAGGCAAAATCCCTGTAAGTTTCTTATGCTTCATCATCTTTACCTGTAGCTGAAACGTTCGTTCACACAGAATTAATGTTGTGGTTAGATTCCGTTCATCTCCCGTTTGTTGTTTTACGGCATGGTCAGGTTTACTAACAACCCGCAACGTTGGCTCACGGTCTTTTTCTGGATGGCAATTTTCTTTATCCTCTGCTTTACTTTTTACTCACTTTACACATTCATTCAATTACTTTATTGGCAACATCGATTGTAGCGCAAGCCATTACCTGGTTGTGGCAAGATGATTGACGTGTATGCCGACAGCCTTATTACTGTGCATTAAACTAAAATGGCAGATCGGACGAGAGGATTTATTGTTGCAATGCTTTGCTTTCAGGCAACCTTCAAATCGGCTTTGCTTTGGGAAAGGTTGGAAGAAACAAACCATGCATGACTGAAAAGCAAAGCATACTCTTCCAGTTTGTGAAGCGGTTCGGCAGGGTCAATGTTTACCTGCGAAAGCTGCATGCCGTTTTTGTCATACAGTAGCAAATCGCTGTTCTGCCACCGGTAAATAAATTTAAAATCATTCAGGCTAAGAACAGCGCCGCCATTAGTTGTTGAAGCAGCAGTTTCACCAATGACAACACCGTACTCGGAATGCAGCACGATTTTCTTTTGAAAGAATCCACCAGCTACATCAAGA
>DATKHJ010000490.1:0-11511 GCA_035510335.1 Flavisolibacter sp.
CCACCGCTTTCCATGCTGTACGGCGTACGAATCATGCGCCAGGTGGTTGCATAAAACACTGCCGGGTTGCCGGGTTCCATTACTAGGTCGGCAGCGCCAGACTGGTTGTTTACAAACAAGGTTCGCTTCCATGTTTTACCGCCGTCGGTTGTTTTGTAAACGCCGCGCATTTCGTTCGGACCAAAGGCATGACCCAATACCGCTGCCCATACCGTGTTGGGGTCTTTTGGGTGAACAACAATGCGAATAATGTGTCGGCCATCTTTCAGCCCGATGTTGCGCCAGGTGCGGCCGCCGTCATCGCTGCGCCACATGCCGCCAAGGCCTTCGCTAACGTTACCGCGAATGGTGTTCTCGCCTTCACCCACATACACTACATCTTCATCGCTGGGAGCCACCGCTACGGCGCCAATGGTACCGCCAAAATATTTATCGCTGATGTTTTTCCAGTTGCTTCCGGCGTCTGTTGTCTTCCACACGCCGCCACCGGTTGCGCCGAAATAAAAAGTGTTCTTAGCCTTGTAGCTCCCGGTCACAGCAGCGCTGCGTCCACCGCGGAACGGACCTATCAACCGGTATTTGACTTTGGCAAGAAGAAGGGAATCGGTGTTGTTGGTTTCGACGTCGGCTCCCTTCTTTTTTTGTGCTGAAGCAGAAAGAGAAAAGCAGGCAATGGCCAGAAGCAGAAATGTTTTCCTCATGTTTGTGTGATTGTGCGCAAAAGTTACAGAAAGATTGCATAGCAACAGGAGTGAATCAAAACCGATAAAATGCAAAACGGCCTCGTTGCGTTTTGTTAGTTTAGCGCATGAAATCGTCATTCACCCTCACCGGAAATCTTGTGGATGTTCACCAGAAGAAAATCTATCCTGTTGAAATTAAAGTAGAAGGAGAACGCATTGTTTCGATAACTCCCAACCCCCAACTCCAAACGCCCAACTATATTCTCCCCGGTTTTATTGATGCGCATGTACACATCGAAAGCTCCATGCTCATTCCTTCGGAATTTGCACGGCTGGCTGTTGTGCACGGCACGGTGGCAACCATCAGCGACCCGCACGAAATAGCCAATGTGTGCGGCATGAAAGGCGTGGAGTTTATGATTGAGAATGGAAATACCGTTCCGTTTAAATTCAATTTTGGTGCGCCCAGTTGTGTGCCGGCAACGGTGTTTGAAACAGCAGGTGCTGCATTGGATAGCACCGCGGTAGAAGAACTGCTGCGCAGGGACGATGTGTTGTATTTAAGCGAGATGATGAATTTTCCCGGTGTGCTGAACGGTGATGAAGAAGTGCTGAAGAAGATTGCCGCGGCAAAAAAATGGAACAAGCCTGTGGATGGTCATGCGCCGGGATTGAGAGGCGAAGAGGCGAGGAAATACATTAATGCCGGCATCTCTACCGACCATGAATGTTTTACGGCAGCAGAAGCGCTGGATAAATTAAAACTGGGCATGAAGATCCTGATACGGGAAGGAAGCGCCGCCAAAAACTTTGAAGCCCTGATTGACCTTTTGAATGATTACCCCGAGCAAATCATGTTCTGCAGCGATGACAAACACCCCGATAGTTTGGTGGAAGGACATATCAACGATTTGTGTGCAAGGGCAGTGGCAAAAGGCATTGATGTGTTCAAGGTATTGCAGGCAGCTTGTGTAAACCCGGTTGGGCATTACAAAATGAAAGTTGGCCTGTTACGTGAAAATGATTTTGCAGATTTTGTTGTGGTCAAGGATTTAGAAAACTTTGAAGTGGTGCAAACTTATATTAACGGGCAGTTGGTGGCAGAAAATGGAAAAAGTTTGATTGAGCGAAAGTCGTTATCCAAAGCTGCCGTTGTGAACAATTTTAGTTGCTCAAAAAAGTCGGCCGCAGATTTTGCCCTTCCTGTTGGTACTCATTCGGCGTTAACAAGTTTGCCGGTGATTGAAGCATTGGATGGACAGTTAATTACGAACAAAATTCTTTCAGCGCCAACGATTGATGCAGGGATGATTGTTTCGGATGTTGAAAAGGACATCCTTAAAATTGTTGTTGTCAATCGTTACAAGGACGCATCGATTGCAAAAGCCTTCATTAAAAATTTCGGCTTGAAACACGGCGCCATTGCATCTTCTGTTGCACACGATTCGCACAACATTGTTGCCGTTGGCGCAGATGATGAAAGCATTTGCAAAGCCGTAAACTTGGTGATTGAACAACAGGGCGGCGTGAGTTGTGTGGGGAATGATGACACTGTATTGCCGCTTCCCGTTGCCGGTTTAATGAGTAGCGAAGACGGCTACGAAGTAGCGGCAAAATATGCGGAAATTGACAAGGCGGCGAAAGCATTGGGCTCTACACTTTCTTCTCCATTCATGACGCTTTCATTTATGGCCTTGCTGGTGATACCACATCTTAAGCTAAGTGACCTTGGCTTGTTTGACGGCGACCGTTTCGAGTTCCTGGCAAAAGCAGAGTAGCAGGCGTTGGATGGCGTAGATACATACCAGTTATTTTGTATGTATATTTAGCAAAACCAATCCCATGGCTGATAATTTCTTCCTGGTGCTGGCTGTTATTCTTCTTCTGCCACTTATTCCTGCATTTTTAATTTATAAGTTTCTGCCGGCAAGCGATACCGATGTAAGCGGTCCATACCAGGGACTGTCGCTTAAACTGAAAGGTGCTTTTGCCGGCTACTTTTTATTGGTTGTGGTAGCGTTGGTGTTGCAGTATGCCGTTATGAACAACAAGCAGGAAAAGCAGATCGAAACGCTGGCAAGGGAAGCCGCGCAAAAAGACACAACGATTGCACAATTACGGTCGGACCTTTTGGCTTCTGCTAACCCGGTTGTTGACTGGAAAATTAAAGGCGCCGTTACGCCGCAAAAAGAAGGGACACGCTTTTTTTATGATGACGGCACCACAAACAATGCACCGGATGGCAGCTTTGAACTAATCAAACGTTCCATTGCCAAAGAAGGCACTGCCCGGCCACCCAAATGGATGTGTATTTACAATGCAGCAACAGGATTTAAAGTGGTAAGTCTTAACCGGGATGTGAACCATCCGGATATTACCGCCTACAATGTTTTGTTCGACGACAGCAAGCACGAGATTCTTGTACGCAAACCAATAGAAATTAACAGCATTGAAAAAGACAGCGTGGTAGCCGTAGCCAATTTTATTGAAAAGAACCCGGAGTTGAAAGCGAAAGTGCAGTCTATTGATCCCAGCGTGCTGCATAGGGCAACAGAGTTTCGCCGGATGCAATCGCCGGCAAATTTGCGTGTACAGTAATAGTAAAGATTTGTTTACGCTTCCTGTCCAATCCACAACGCTCCGCCAATGCTATCCCGCTGCGCACCGGTAACCGACGACAGCGCAGTGTACTCCTGCCGCCAGCGCAGCACGCCAATAAATGCCATAATCAGCGCTTCTTTGTACTGCACCAGCTTTTCATCGGGTACAACGACTTCTACACCCAATGGCTTTACTTCTTCTGAAAGACGGGAAATTAAAAAAGTATTGAAGGCGCCACCGCCGGTGATAAGAAGTTTGTGGTTTGTAGTTTGCAGTTTGTGGTTATTTGCTGATTGCCAGTTGCCGATTGCTAATTTGACCTGATAGACAATGTGCTCAACAGCTGTTCTCATTTCATCGGCCGTTGACAAGCCGCCTGAGGCAATCAGCGGGTAAACTTCATCTGTTCCAAAATCATTGGCCAGCGATTTGGGAAACGGCTGGCTGTAGTAGGGGAGGGCATTCAGCTTTTCAAAAACAGCTGTATCAACGTTGCCGCTTGCTGCTATTTCGCCGCCGGCGTCGTATTCTTTTTCTTCTTTGGCGGCAATCATGTTTAGTACACGGTTGGCCGGGCAAATGTCAAACGCAATGTATTTCTCCGGGTGCTGAAACGAAATGTTGGCAATGCCGCCAAGATTTAAATAGTAGTCGAAATCTTTCAGCAAATATTTTTCACCAATGGGAACAATAGGTGCGCCTTGTCCGCCAAAGGCTACATCCAGTGCCCGCAGATCGCTGATGACAGGCAGGCCGGTTTCGGCGGCAATGGCAGCGCCATCGCCTAACTGCGCCGTCATTTTTTGTTGCGGCAGGTGAAAGGTGGTGTGCCCGTGCGACGCAATCAGCGCCACTTTATAGTGAAGGTTGTTTTCGTCGATAAAACGATTGACGGCTTTGCCAATGTAGTGGCCATAGTCGGCATGCAGCAATTGGTAGTCCCGTGCATTCAGCGATGTGGCATTTTGCAAACGGTCTTTCCATTCCGGCTCGTATGCATAACAGGCGGTAGCAATCATTTCAAAACTCCATGTGCCAGCGTTGTGCACAAACTCTACAAATGCAATGTCCAATCCATCCAGCGAACTGCCGCTCATTAATCCAATAGCCCGATACGTCATAGGTGATAATTACGAGGTGCGAAGTTAGAGGTACGAAAGGATGTGGCCTCATTCTTTCATGTTGTTCCTTGTGGTTTTTATAGAGGAGACAATGATTTTCAATATCTCGGTGCCCTCCGTAACCAATTCTGAAAGGCGCAACGTATGCGTCTGATTAAACGGTTGCAGCAATTCAAGAAAGTAAATGCTTTCGTCTGCCTCTTCTTCTACAATCTTTAATTTGTTTAGAAAATCTGCCGTCGATTTTGCCCGCAAGGCTGCCCGGTAGTTGGCGCCAACAGATGATGAACACCGGATTAATTGATTGAGATAAGCATTGTTTCTTGAATTAGCTGGCAAGTCATCGTATAATCTCCCTACTTCCACTGCAAATTGAAACAGTCTCTTTTTCAAGTCTTGCATAATTTTTTCTTTAAAAGTTAGGCTTAAAGCATTTTGATTGCAACTTCCAAAGTAGTCCGTTTGTGCTTAGTCCCTCACTTCCTTGTACTTCATCCTTCGTATTTCGTACCTATCTTTGGCCCGATGGTCATTAACCTTAGCAAAGAACATTCGCTGGTCAGCAATTGGGTAGCAGAACTCCGTGATGTAACCATTCAGAACGACCGCATGCGTTTTCGCCGCAATCTGGAGCGCATTGGCGAAGTGGCGGCATTTGAAATCAGTCGCCGGCTGCCTTATGTGCAAAAAGAAGTTCAAACGCCGCTTGGCACTGCCGTATGCGAAGTGCTGGAAGAACAACCGGTACTTACAACCATTTTGCGGGCCGGACTGGCGCTGCACAACGGGCTGCTTTCCTATTTCGACAGGGCCGACAATGCCTTTGTTTCGGCCTACCGTAAACACCGTCCCGACGGCAGTTTTGAAATTGCACTGGAGTATTTATCCTGCCCGGAAATTGATGGCCGTACGCTGATCATTTCTGATCCCATGCTGGCAACCGGCGCCTCGCTGGTGAAAACCATTGAGTATTTAAAAGAAGAAGGCAAGCCAAAAGAGATTCACATTGTAACGGCCATTGCCTGTACGGTTGGAATTGAGTTTGTGCGGTTGCATGTGCCCGAAGCCATTGTTTGGTGCGGCGCCATCGACGATGAACTGACCGGGAAGGGCTACATCGTGCCAGGACTGGGTGATGCAGGCGATCTGGCCTTTGGGACAAAAGTGCAGTCGTAGGCAATAAAATTTGCCCAGACATGTTATTTTAATGTAATTTTCTGTCCCAACTAACATGGAATGAGAAATACCGTCCTCTTTTTACTATTCTTCTTTTCACTGCTTTCGGCAAAAGCGCAAGACCCGAATTTTTCCCAGTTCTTTTCTTCACCGTTAACACTGAACCCGGCCTTGACCGGCAAGTTTGAAGGCGTTGTTCGGGTGGCCGGTAATTACCGCAACCAGTGGCCAACCATTAACAATGCCTATACAACTTATACTGCTTCTATTGATGCCGGTATTCTGAAAAATAAGATTCCTGAGTTTGACCAGTTTGGTGTAGGTGTGCTGGGTTTTTCGGACAAAAGCGGGAACGGCGTATTGCAAAACAACGCCTTTGCGCTTTCGACTTCTTACCACAAATCACTTGACGAAAACGGCTACAGCCAGTTAGGACTTGGCTTCCAGGGCTCGTTTGTGACCAAAAACCTGGACGTGACCAAAGTGAAATTCCTGGACCAGTTAAGGGCAGATGGTTTTACCGGTCTTACGCAGGAAGTTTTTTCGCAGGCCAGCCTGAACATCTCTTATTTTGACCTGAACGTTGGTGCGTTGTACAACGGAACAACAGACGGTAGCAACAACTATTATGTTGGTGTTTCCATGTACCACATTACCCGTCCGAAAGAAACATTTAACGGCGGCACCTACGTGTTGGATCCGCGCCTGACCTTGCAGGCGGGTGGCCGTTTGCCGTTGGCAGAATCGGACGCTGTTCATTTTAGCGCCATTCACAGTCGCCAGGCAAATGCCGTTAATACGGTACTTGGCGGCGCTTACATGATGAACGTAAACGGCGATTCGCAAAGTCCTACCAACCTTTATCTCGGTAGTTGGTTTCGTTTGGGCGATGCGGTGATTCCTTATGTGGGTTTGGAATTTGGAAGTTTTCACATAGGCGCTACTTACGATGTCAACGTTTCTTCTTTAAAGCCCGGCTCTAACATGCGGGGCGGTGCGGAATTCTCGCTGGTGTATGTGAAGAAACCAAACGATCCGTATGCAAAAAGTGTAACCTGTCCGCGGTTTTAAACCCCTGTCCCGCTAAAGGGGGAGAAAACCCTCTGTCTCCCTAAAGGGAGGACTTAGGTTGTAGAAACTTTATTTTATTAGGCAGCTTTTCGGGCTGTCTTTTTTATTTTTTACCCGGCTTGAATACGGCTATGAAACTTTCGTTGCGTCGCACTCTTGTACGTTCTGTAATTCTATTGAGCTTTTAGGACCACAAAGAACACAAAGATGTACACGAAGGACACAAAGATTAAGAAGCTTTAAACTTCTATTTTTCCGATCGGTTGCAATCGACTATTGCAAAGCTGTTTTTCCTCGCCTCCATCGGAGGCAAACCTTGGTAGCAAATGCCTTACAACGTTTTCCACGGCTCCGTAGGAGTCGCACGCCAAAGTTCACCCCCAAAGTGCGACTCCTACGGAGCCGTATGCAATCATCCATCTGCTTTTCTACCAAGGTGACGCTCCTCACGGAGCTCATAGAAATAGAAAAGCTGGCTATTTGTGTAACCAGCTTTTGCTTTTATGCAGATTGAAATAGATAGAAACGGATTGGCCTAGGTCCTCCCTTTAGGGAGACAGAGGGTTTTCTCCCCTTCAGGGGGACAGGGGGAAAATCAGCGGCAACAACAACCAGCAAAACAGTGTAATTAATATCACGGAAATAATGTTCATCACAAAGCCCACTTTCGTCATATCCTTCAACTTAATATAGCCGCTGGAGAATGCGATGGCATTCGGTGGCGTGCCCATGGGCAGCATGCTGGCGCAGGAAGCAGCCAGCGTCATTGGGATGCCCAACTGCAACGGGTGCAGGCCTGCAACCCGTGCCAGTTCGGTTACCACCGGTGCAAACACAATTACCTGTGCAATATTGCTCATTACCTCGGATATGAAAAGCGAAATTAGCGTTACAAGAAAGATAAGCAGCAAGGCATCAAACTGGAACTGCGTAAACCAAACACCCAACAGTTGAATCAGTCCTGCTTTTTCCAACGCCGTTGCCAGGGCAATACCGCCACCGAAAAGAAGCAAGATTCCCCACGCCATTTTCTTCGTATCGCTCCACAGCAACAGCGCCTCTTTGTCCTTTCCATTTGGTGTAATGAACAAAGTTGTGGCGCCAATAATGGCAATCATATTGTCGTCAAGTTTCAGCGGGCTTAACTTATTCAGCAGGTCTTTGAAGATCCAGAGCAAAGCTGTTGCGGTAAAAATGATGAATACTCTTTTTTCCGGTGCTGATGTTTTGCCCAGTGCTGCCAGTTCGTTGTAAATAACCGAACGGGTTCCGTCGTCACTTTTCATACCGTTGGGATAAAGCCATTTCACCATTACGAAATAAAAAATCAGCAATAAGATAATGGCAAGCGGCATGCACAGCAGCATCCAGTCGGCAAAGGCTATAGTATACTTCTGGTTCCCGCTCATAAAATTGGCATAGTTCACATTAGGTGGCGTGCCAATAATAGTGGCAATGCCACCGAAGTTTGACGACAGCGCAATAGCAATCATAATGCAGGTGGCAAAATTGGTCACGCCTTTTTTGTGCGAGTGGTTTTCTTCAATCACTTTCACTACCGACAGCGCAATCGGGAACATCATCATGGTAGTAGCCGTGTTGCTCAGCCACATGCTGATCAAGCCTGTTGAAACAATAAACCCAAGGATGATGCGATCGCCGCTGGTGCCGGTCAGTCGAATAATATTCAAGGCAATGCGGCGATGAAGATTCCATTTTTCAATGGCGAGGCCCAGCATCAATCCGCCCATAAACAAAAAGATGACTTCATTAGCATACCAAGAGGCAGTTGCTTTAATCGGCGCTACATTCAGCAACGGAAAAAGAACCAGCGGCAGCAACGCCGTTACCGGCATGGGAATAGCCTCTGTTACCCAAAGCACAATCAGCAGCGAAGCCAGCGCAATGACCTTTGCACCCGCAGGCGGTACGCCAAATGGATTGATAAAATAAATCAGTACGGCGAATGCCACGCAAAGCAGGGCAGTCAGTTGTTTGGAAAGTTGAATGGACATTGAATCAAAAATAGTCTGCAAACATTAAAAAAGCTTTCCCTGCCTTTTGCGTTTTATTCCACTTACATACGGACTGTCCTTCAGGTAAAACCGGTAATGCCATTCGGCGTGTTCGCCGGCATAATCCACGCCAATGCGTGGCGAAGAAATAAGATCAGCCTCTTTCACTTCAAAGCCATCATCGGCAATGTAGATTTCGTCGCCTATCAATGAAAGGCCGCATTGCGAGGTGTGAAAGCCCAAGGCTTTTCCTACTCTTCCGGGACCGCTTGTTACGGTTTCGTTCCAGACCTTTTTGCCGGTGCGCTGCAGCATTAGTTCTTTCCCTTCCAGCGGTTCAATAGCCCTGATTAAAACCGCATGCGGTTCGCCTTCGGTAGCGGTAACAATGTTGAACATCTGGTGAATGCCGTAACACAGGTAAACATAAGCGCTGCCGCCGCTGCCGTACATGACTTCCGTTCGGCTTGTTCTTCCTTTGGATGCGTGCGAGGCACGGTCAATTTCTCCGGCATAGGCTTCCGTTTCCACAATGCGTCCGGAGGTTATTTTGCCATCCCATGCTGTTACCAGCACTTTGCCCAGCAATTCTTTTGCAATGGCCACCACATCGTGGCGCAGGTAAAAGGAGAGCGGCAGTTTTTTCATACAATCATTTTTGCAAACCTGGGGCCATGGAGAGGATATTGAGATAATGTGATATTGAGATATTGGGATTGCAAGCGGTTCTCAGAATAACGTAATAATCCAATAACTTACTATCCTAACATCTCAATAACTCAATACCCATCTTCTCATTCACGTATATTTACCAGCTATAAAGCTACCGTTTGTTAAAAGAGATCATCATCGCCATTCAGTCTTTTTTCGAGGCGCATAATTTTATCCGCCGTCACCGCCTGTGGAAGTGGATACTGATCCCGGGAGTGATTTATATGCTCCTGTTTGTGGTGGGTATTTATTTTTTCATCAACTCTTCTGATTGGGCAGTGTCGTGGCTCAGCCGCACCATCGGTATTGAAGGCTGGCTGCAGCGGGAAGGAAATGCCTTTCTTAGCTTTCTCTTTCTCATGGCCGGCATCATGCTTCGACTGATTCTTTTCTTCTTCTATTTTTCGCTGTTTAAATTTTTGTTTCTTATAGTTGGTTCGCCGGTGTTTGCGTACTTAAGTGAGAAGACATCCAGTATTATCGAAGGCAAAGATTTCCCGTTCAATTTTTCGCAACTGGCGAAAGATATCTGGCGTGGTATTCGCCTAGCCCTGCGCAATGCGCTATGGCAAACAGTTTACATGTTTTCCATTTTGCTGCTCTCGCTGATCCCTCTTTTTGGTTGGATAACACCGCTGATTGGTCTGTTCATTGAATGTTATTATTACGGTTTTTCCATGGTGGATTACAGCCTTGAACGCAACAAACTTTCGCCTGCCGCCAGTATTGATTTTATTGGTCGGCACAAAGGATTGGCCATTGGTAACGGGCTGATGTTTTACCTCATGCATGCGCTTCCCATTGTGGGTTGGGTACTGGCGCCTGCGTATGCCGTAATTGCCGCCACGTTAAGTTTGTATAAAATAAACGGCATGCAAATAGCAACTGCCCATCGCGAATGAATAACGGATGGCTTCCGTTTTAACCTAGCACTTATTAACCTATTAACTTCCCATGCCTTCCACCATATACCTCATACCAACCGTATTGTCAGAAGGCGTTACCAACTGCCTTCCTGCCTACCTGCTTGATGCGGTAAAGGCCTGTTCGGTATTTTTTGTAGAGAACGAACGCACGGCAAGGCGCTACCTCAAATTGTTGTGGAAAGAAATGGTGATTGATGATTACGAGTGGTACAACATGAAAGAAGATGCCTCAGCAGCTTTTCAGCAGAAATTAAAAGAAGGAAAAACCATCGGCATTATCAGCGAAGCTGGTTGTCCCGGCGTGGCCGATCCCGGCCAAGTGCTGGTGAACCTGGCCCAGCAAAAAGGCGCTGTGGTCAAACCGTTGGTGGGACCAAATTCAATTCTGCTGGCACTGATGGCCAGTGGTATGAACGGGCAGCAATTTCAGTTTGTAGGCTATCTGCCCATTGATAATGCGCAACGGGCCAAGGCCATTAAAAATCTGGAGGCAGAATCGAAGCAGAAAAGCGCCACGCAAATTTTTATTGAAACCCCTTACCGCAACAATCAACTGCTGGAAACGCTGATCAAAACCTGCCACCCGCAAACACAAATCTGCGTAGCGGCAGATCTTACCGGCGCTACAGAGTTTGTTCAAACCAAAACGGCACAACAGTGGAAAGGCAATCTCCCGCAACTTCACAAGCGGCCGGTTATTTTTCTGCTTTACGCATCGTAAATGTTTTCCCGCCAAGAGCTATGAGGTTTTTGAGAGAACTATTTGCAATGGAATTTTCCTACCAAAACCTCATAGGTTTTACCAGGACAAATTCTTTCACCAAAACCTCATAGCTCTTGCCTACTTTTGCCCCGCTAATAAAAAATTATGGTTGATGTTATTTTAGGCCTGCAATGGGGCGACGAAGGTAAAGGAAAGATTGTTGATTACTTCGCACCGCAATACGATATTATTGCCCGCTTCCAGGGCGGTCCAAATGCCGGGCATACGCTGTATGTAGGCGATAAAAAAATTGTTCTTCACCAGATTCCTTCCGGTGTTTTTCACGAGCAAACCGTAAACCTGATTGGCAATGGCGTAGTGCTTGACCCGGTTACGCTGCGCCGCGAAGCGGACAGCGTTGCTGCTTTTGGTGTTGACCTGAAAAAGAACCTGTTCATTTCCGAAAGAACACACCTCATTCTACCCACGCACAGGGCATTGGAC
>DATKHJ010000491.1:0-2748 GCA_035510335.1 Flavisolibacter sp.
ACCTAAAGTGCGGTAACAAAAAGTTAAGTCGCACTTGAACTCAAGTTAAGCCAGAAATTTCCGCACGCCAGTGCATCTTCCCATCTTTATCACATCAATTTTTTGTCACCTCGTTTAAGAAACCTGAGAAATTTCAAACGACTTTGCTGATTCCCCACCGCCTTGCATAACACACAGCGCAGGAGCAACTCACTTACGATAGTCTGGCATTTCTCAGGGCCGAGGTGACGGTAGGTGAGCCTGTGCTTTTTCCCGTCATTCCCATCAGGCTCTAAATCGATTGTCATGAAGAAATACAACAATGCTGCGCTGCACTTGCTGAAAACGCAGTGGTGCAAAAAGCCCAAAAACCCGGTCTGATTTCAGCTCCTCCCGATGCGGTTTGGCCGTTGGCTCCCTGCAAGCAATGCAGCCCCTTTTACATCTTTATTGCGAGTGAGCTTCCTGCTTCCGGCCATGGTCATTCAGACTTCTTTTTCTCACCAACACTAACAAAATGAAACGATGTTTAGGCGTCCTGGCTATCCTATGCCCGTTGCTGGTAGCCTGCCAATCGGCTGCCAGGCCTGTTCCTCCCTATAAAGTAGGCGACCAGGTACCCATGGAAACATTAGCGGCCACCTTCCAATGGAACAATGATCCGCTTTCGTTCTCGGCCTTCAGCACGAAACTGCTCATTATTGAGTTCATGTCCACCACTTGTAAAAGCTGTTTGCAGAAACTACCCTTGCTGGATAGTTTGCAGGCCGCCTACAACGGACAAATACAAATCCAGCTTGTTACGGCGGAAAGCAGCCAGCGAGTGGCTTCGTTTCGAAAGAATAACAAGTTGGGAAGCCGGCTTAACCTGCCGCTTGTTACAGGCGACAGCGTGTTGGCCAGCTGGTTTCCGCACCGTTATCTTTCGCATGTTGTATGGATACAGCAGGGCAGGGTGGCTGCCATCACCACCGACGAATTTGTCAGGGCGGATAACATTGAACTGGCCCTGTCCGGCAGGCTGTTCGCCTGGCCTGTCAAAGATGATTTTAAGGAGTACGATTACAAGAAGCCGCTGCTGATGGTAAACGAATCCAACCTCCCGGAGCCTTCGCACCTCCCGCTGCCGGTGTATTACACCACATTTTTTGCCTCCGTAGAGGGCGTGCGGTCCCGTTACATTGAACAGAGTGATTCGACGAAAGGTTTTCACCGCATGGCCGCCATTAACCTGCCGGTGATACCCCTCTATCTAAAGGCCTTTCACCTGCCCTATGATTTTCCTCCTGCAAACACGGTGTTACGTGTGAAGGACACTGCCCGCCTCGTGTACAATCCACTATCCGGTACCAGAACAGAATGGTCCCTGTCCAATGCCTATTGTTATGAAGCGATACTACCGTTGTCCATGCCTGCCGTTCAGCGAAGGCATAAAATGCAACAGGACCTGGACCGCTTTCTTGGCCTGCGCACATCCCTCCAAACTATTTCCCTACCCTGCCTGGTGCTCAAGAAGTCCGGTGGAAACGCAACGCCGCCCGAAGTGGAAGAAGGCGTAAAAAAAGGTCTCACCATCACCAACATCCTTTATGCCTTATCGCATAGCCGGTGGGGCCAGCCCATCCTCAACGAATCGGGTTATGGAAACAGGCATTATCTCCCCATCACCAAAGAGTTGGTAGGGGATGAAGCCCTGCTTCGAAAAACACTGCGTCGCCACGGACTTGAGCTGGTGATGGCTACCCGGCCAGCGGAAGTGCTGCTGATTGAAGACGCTGAAGAGACGCCTCAATAACCTTCTAAAACGATGCTTAGATGAAACAATTCATGATACTCATTGCCCTGTTTTGCCATTTGCAGGGCCGCACGCAAACCGTGACCGGTGTGGTGCTCTCCGGTGCTACCGAGACGCCCCTTGCGAATGCTACTGTTACCGTAAATACATCCCGTGCCGCTGTTGTAACAGGGCCTGATGGCCGCTTTCAGGTGAAAGCAATCATCGGTGATACGCTCGAAATTACCCATGCAGGCTATCAGCCATTGCGCCACCGCATCGATGCCGGGCAACTGCGGCTCTTGCTGCAGCCGCTCCCTTCCAGGTTGGGAGAGGTGGTGGTATCAACCGGGTTTGGGGAGGTGGCCCGCGAACGGGCAACCGGTTCTTTTGAGAAGATTGACAATGTGCTGTTGAACCGGAAAGTGGCAACCGATATTCTCTCCCGCCTTGATGGCGTGACGCCGGGGCTTTTGTTCGATAAGCGCAATCCCAACGATCCAAAAATTCAAATAAGGGGACTCAACACCCTCCGCGCAGATGCAACGCCACTGATTGTGCTGGATAATTTTCCTTACGATGGCAACCTGCTGGACATCAATCCGGCTGATATAGAGAGTATGACTGTCTTGAAAGACGCGGCAGCTGCTTCCATTTGGGGCGCACGGGCCGGCAATGGCGTCATCGTCATTACCACCAAGAAAGGAAGTTATAGCCAACCTTTGCGGGTAACAGTAACGGCAAACACCACGTTGGTGCAAACGCCTGACCTGTTCCGCATCCGGCAAATGAGCAATGCCGACTATATCGAGGCAGAACGTTTCCTTTTTGACAAAGGGTATTACAATGCTGAAATTGCGAACACGACCACAAGGCCGCCTATCTCCCCCGTAGTGGAATGGCTGGCTAGGGCTCATTCCGGCACCGTTTCAACGGGGGCTGCTGATGCGGCAATCGCTGATATCGCGACGACGGATTTTCGAACGGAATTGCTG
>DATKHJ010000492.1:0-21782 GCA_035510335.1 Flavisolibacter sp.
CGGGCAGCAGGAACTGGCTTCCTGCATGACGAAAGCCGTAGGAAACTATATTAAGTGGTTGGAGAAAAAACAGGCAGGAAAAGGCCTGGCCTATACACCCGTTTCGAAAGATGCCGGCAAAATTGACGAAGCTTTTCTTCAGTCGCTGGACCAGCACCACTACCACGCACAACCGCACTAACCATGCGGTTGAAAAAATGTTGGAAAGTACAGGTCCTGGATGAAACCGGGGCCTGTTTTCATTTACGTAATTTGGCTAACGTGTAGTGGTATGGTTTTTTAAATTACACTTGTGTCTGATTCCAGCCCCGCTCCTCTCCACAAAGAATTATTAGTTAATTTGAGGAGCAATCGGAAAAAGTTCAGACGAAAACAAACAGGCATGAAGATCACGAACGAAGTAAAAGTAGGCATACTGGCAATTGCTGCAATTCTGGTATTAATCATCGGCTTTAATTTTTTGAAAGGCGCCAACATCTTCTCCAAACCATTTACACTCTATGCCCGCTTTCCCAATATTGGGGCGCTGGAAAAATCAAACCAGGTAAAAATCAACGGGCTAACAGTCGGCACTGTGTACAACTTTTTGCCTGCCGACAAAGAAGTCAGCAGCATTATTGTTGAAATACACGTGGACAAGGGAATTGCCGTTCCCAATAACTCCGTTGCTTTTATTGACGGATCAATCTTAGGCTCGGCCTTTATTAATATTGAAAAAGGTCCGGCCAATGCCTACCACAAAACAGGTGACACCATTTCTACCCGCCTCGATGCAACGCTGCTTCAAGGCTTGCAGGCCCAGGTAGCACCAACCATCACACGGTTAAACGAAACCTTCGATTCTTTAAAACTAACCATTGGCGGTTTAAACAGTTTGTTTGACCCCAGCACAAAAAACAACCTCCGTTCGCTCATCACCAATCTTACCCTTACCTCCGGCGAACTGGCCCAGTTGCTGGACGTACAGAGTGGTGCCCTTTCGCAGTCATTGGGTAATGTAAATGCTATTACAGGCAACCTGGCCCGCAACAACGATGCTATTACTTCTTCTATCCGTAATGTGGAAGTCACCACATCTCGTTTGGCAAATGCCAATATCGAAGGCACGGTAGCTGCATTGCAGGCAACCATCAACGAATTAAAAAATACTGTAGGCCGGTTTAACTCCAACGACGGTACACTGGGATTGCTAATGAATGACCGTGCTCTTTACGACCAGTTGAACGGCACATCCAACCGGTTGAACCAGGCTTCCTTAAGTTTAGAAATCTTGCTGGATGATATTCGCCTGCATCCTAAACGCTATCTTAATTTTTCTGTGTTCGGGGGCAAGAATAAAAGTGAACCTATAACTTCGCCAGCAGCCAAGGATTCTACCCGGGCCAAACAGTAAATGAAGTTTCAGCACATCACTTTTTTTTTATTGCTTCTCTTCGTCAGCGCTGTTGCAAAGGCACAGGTAATTCCTGACCCTACCGATCCAACGGACATTGTTGAAATTTTACCGGGCACAAAAAAGCTGAATATTAAAAAACTGCCCGACGGTTCGCAGGTGCAGATATTGGTAGGCAATGTTCGGCTGCGGCAGGCCGGCACTTTGTTTAGCTGCGACAGTTGCGTGTTGAACGATGCTGACAAAACATTTTCCGCTTTTGGAAATGTCAATATCAATGAAGGGGACACCTCGCAGGTTTGGTCGAACCGCTTGCTCTATCACTACGATACAAAATATGCCTACCTCACGGGCAATGTGCGGCTTACCGATGGACACGGCACACTAACCACCAACAACCTGGAATACGATGTAGCCCGTAAAATAGGCATTTATAAAAACGGTGGCAAGGTGGTGAACAAGCAAACAACCGTCACCAGCCAGGAAGGGATTTATTACGCCGAAATCAAAGACGTGTACTTCAAACGCAACGTGTTGATGAAAGACCCGGTGAATACCATCAAAACAGACTCCATTCTATACAATACAGAATTTAGAACCGCCAGGTTTATTTCCCAAACTACCATTACCGATACCAGCGGACGAAAAATTGTAACCACGGAAGGCGATTACAATGAACTCACCCGCAAAACCAATTTTACGCAGCGCACAACTATTGTCGATAAATCATTAACCGTTACCGGCGATGAGATCCGGTCTGATGATGTAACCGGCGATGTGCAGGTGCGTGGCCGCGGTGTGCTGGTTGATACTGCAAAAGGCATCAGCATCCTGGCCAACAGCATCTTTGCCAATCGCAACACCGAGGCCTTCTTGGCTACGCAAAAGCCATTGATGATTGTTAAGCAGGAAAAAGATTCCATTTACATTGCTGCCGATACCTTGTTCTCTGCCCGCCTCAGCGATTTGTTTATTGATACTTCAAAGAATGCAAAGCCGCTCAACGCAAGGGACAGTACCAACCGCTATTTTGAAGCCTACCGGAATGTACGGGTCTTTTCCGATTCTGTTCAATCAGTAAGTGACAGTTTATTCTATTCGTTTAAAGATTCAATTTTCCAGCTTTTCCAGGACCCAGTGGTGTGGAGCCGTAAATCGCAGGTAACCGGCGATACCATTTACCTGCATACCCGTAATAAAAAGCCCACTTTTTTTAAAGTCATTGAAAACAGTTTCATGGTAACGGAAGTGGAGCCTGGCGTTTACAACCAAATCAAAAGTGCCGACATGAACGGCTTTTTTACCGATGGAGCGCTGGATTCGGTGAGGGCAAAAGGGGCTGCCGAATCCGTGTACTACGTACAAAACAAAGACAGCGCTTATACCGGAGTGAACCAAACGCAAAGTGATGCCATCGACAGCTATTTCCAAAAAGGCGAACTCTCGAAAGTTGTGTTGCGGAGCGCTGTAAAAGGAACGCTCTATCCGATTCAATACAAACAGCCATCCGAAATGCGGTTGCCGGAGTTTCGCTGGCTGGACATTCGCCGGCCAAAAACAAAGTACGAGTTGTTTGAATAGAAGGTCGGCCTAGAAGACTTCCTTACAATATGACACATTCGTTTCCGTTTTAATTTACCAAACGCCTGTTATGAAAAAAAGAGCCGCTTATTTCCTGCTTGTTCTTTGTTTGTCTTACACCAGTGTTTTCTCACAGGAAAGCTCTGCTCCCGATCGCAGGCATGCCCTTGGTATTCGCATCAGCAGCCAGGATGCCGTCATCAACCATTCTATTACCTATAAATATTTTTTCAGCTCTACTACTGCCGTTGAAGCCCTCTTTTCTTTCAGCGACCCGGTTGCATTGGGATTGCTGGTTGAAAAACACAAGCCTTTCGGCCCTTCCGGCTTCAGTTGGTTTTGGGGTGCCGGCGCATACGTAGGTTTCGGCGGTGGCCGAAATGTTGGTGCGCAAGGCGCTTTGGGTCTTGATTTTCTTCCGCCTTCCCTTCCTATTAATTTATCTATTGACTGGAAACCCGAATTGAACTTTTCCAAACAGTTTTCGTTTGAGCCGGCAGCGCTGGGTGTGAGTGCAAGGTTTGTATTTTAGAAAGGCTAACAGGTTAGTATTCTTTATGATGTGATGAAAATGTCGGCAGTTTGTTTCACAATTTTGTGAGACTATGCAGCTTTTTACTTTATTTTGGTGCCAACAAATTGCTAATGCTTGAGGAACGGTAACTTTTTCTTTTAATAGAACGATTGCTTGCTTTGGTTTTCAACAATTATTTCTGCACTGATTTTATTCATTGCTTATTAGTCCGCCTTTTTAAAAGGTGGCTAACAACTGCTGACCTGCAACGCCATTTTTCAGTCTTACCTATTAAAAACCACCTGCCAACCCAAGTGTAAAAGGAGTTTGTAAAACTCTTTACCATACAGTAAATGTTTAATTATTGATTAAAACACATGCTTAAAATGAACATTATGAGAAAACTGCTCAGTTTTATGTTCCTGCTGGTGGGCCTGTTATTGACAGGTACTGCTATTTACGCACAGGACAGGCCTATTACGGGCCGTGTTACTGAAGAGGGCAACAAGCCTCTTTCCGGCGTTACAGTCAGGGTGAAAGGAACCCAGAAAACTTCGGTCACCAATGCCAATGGTGGTTTTACTATCCAGGCAAAAGCAGGTGACGTACTTCAATTTTCGTTTGTTGGTCGCAGCTCTAGTGAGCTAACTGTGGGCAGCAATGATGTAGTGGAAGTACAAATGAGTGCAAAAGATGATGTAATGAGCGAAGTTGTTGTTACCGCAATGGACATCCGCCGCTCTGCCAGGGAAGTACCCTACTCCGTACAAAAAGTGAGTGGTGCGGAAATCCAGGAAACACAGAGAGAGAACTTCATCAACAGTTTGCAAGGACGTGTTGCGGGTTTAACCATTAACCAGACTTCTGGTATGGCCGGCGCTTCTTCCAGCATTGTATTAAGAGGCTTCAACTCATTATCCATGAGCAACCAGCCGCTTTTTGTAATTGATGGAATTATTGTTGACAACAGCACGGTCGACGAGAACTCAGGTGGTGGCGCAGGCGTTGGTATGGTGGAAAGAACCGGCTTAACCAGCACCAGCAACCGTAACACCGATTACACTAACCGTATTGCAGATATCAATCCAAACGATATTGAATCGGTTACCATTCTGAAAGGCCCTGAAGCTACGGCTTTGTATGGTAGCCAGGCAAGCTCGGGAGCCATTGTGATCACGACTAGAAAAGCCAAGTCAACAAAATTGGCCGTACAATACGACAACAGCTTCCGTCTTCAAAAAGTAACCCGCTTCCCTGAAGTATTTGATGCGTACGGCACTGGCACAAACGGTGACACATCAAGTGTTTTCCGCTATTTTGGACCTGCCTATACTCCAGGAACACAGTTGTATAACAACCAGGATAATCTTTTCAAAACCGGTTTTGCACAAACCCATAACGTTGGTGCTGATTTCGGTTTTAAAAACTCCATGTTCCGCTTTTCCGGTTCTTTCTTCGATCAGAACGGAATCATCCCTTTCAACAATTACAAGCGTTACAACCTGCGGCTTTCCAATACAACAAGGTTTGGAAGCATCTTGGATATCACGCCTTCTGTTACCTACATCAAAACACAAAACAACAAGGTTTTGAGAAGTGCAGGTGGTTTCATGATTTCCCTTCTTTCATGGCCAAGCACACTGGATATTAAAGACGCCGGTGACAATGCCACGAAAAGTCCGTTGTTTGGAACAAGCGCATCGCCTAACGCCGAACTTGACAATCCACTTTTCAACGTTCGCAATAACAAAAGCTACGATGAAACGGACCGTATCAATACCTCACTGGGTATTAACCTGAATCCGTTTAACTGGCTTTCGCTTGCCGGACGTTTCGGTTATGAAACGTACAGTACAGATGGCTACCTGCGTTATCACCCGCTTTCTTACTACATTTCAGTAGGTACAGGTGGCTTGCAGGACAACTGGTACAGACGTTATAATGGTTACAACCATACCATTACGGCAACCGCCAGAAAAACACTTGGCAAAGACTTCAATTTCCGTTTGTTAGGTGGTACCATGTGGCAAGACTATCAAACCAAAATGTTTGCTGTCAGCGGTACAAACATTGTTGACTCTATCGTAAGAGGAGTTATGTACAAAGCCGGTCAGGTTGTAACCAGCGCCAACTACGATCAGTTGTTGGGCTCACCGGCCGATAGTACTGTTACAAGACCAAATACACGCCAGCGTCTTCTTAGAAATATGTTTGGAGACTTCAATGAGCAGATTCTTCGCCAGTTTGCTTATTTCGGTGAGTTTTCTTTCAACTATAAGAATGTTGTTTTCTTATCTTATTCACACCGCTTTGAACAAGCATCTACCCTGCCTAAAAAGAACAGGAATTACAACTACCCTGGTGGTGGTATCAGCATCATTGTTAGTGAACTGTTACCGGGAATCAAAGACCAGGATGTTATCAACTACTTCAAGCTGCGTGGTTCAATCGCCAGAACAGCACGTCTTAACAGTCCGTATTCAACCCAGTCTGTGTTTGTCAATCACCTGGCTAGCGGTGGTGGCTTTTCGTATGGCTTCACCAACAACAACCCCGACCTGGAGCCAGAAATGCAACGCACATTTGAGTTTGGAATGGAATGGCGCCTGTTGAAAAACAAGGTTAACCTGGAAGCCACTTACTACAACACGTTAAACAAAGGACAGATTATTGAAGGTTTCCGTTTAAGTTATGGTACCGGCTACGTACTGAATTCACAAAATGCAGGTAGCACCCGTAACCAGGGTATTGAAATCAGCTTGGATGTAACCCCTGTTCGCACAACAAATTTCAGCTACAACAGCCGTTTCAATTTTAACCACATGTGGAACAAGGTGGTAGGGTTGCCGAAGAATGTTGCTGAGTACTACCTGGCCGATACCTGGCTGTATGGAAATGCAAGAGCCGGTTTATCAATTGGCGGCCCAACTACTACCATTACCGGCTACGGTTATCTCAGAAACAACAACGGTGATATCCTGATTTCACCAACAACAGGCTTGCCTGTAATTGACGCTACCTTCAAGATCAGAGGCGACCGCAATCCTGACTTTACATTGGGTTGGAACAACTCCTTTACGTACAAGAATTTCCGCTTTAACTTCTTGTGGGACTTCAAAGTTGGTGGCGATATTTACAATGGTACCCAACAGTACCTGACAACCATCGGACGCAGTACGTTGACTGCTGACCGCATGACCCCAAGAGTGATTGCCGGCGTTTTACAGGATGGTTTGGAAAATACAGCTACTCCTACTCCAAATAATATTTCCGTAACGCCATACTACAACGAACAGTACTATCGTGCTTTACCGGAAGAAGCCTTTATCGAGAGGAATGTTAACTGGGCCCGTTTGAGAGATCTGACCCTGAGCTATACCTTCCCGCAAAGCTTTGCCGGAAAAATTAGAGGTGTAAAAAATCTTGGTGTATTTTTTACAGCAAACGATCTGATTCTTATTTCCAACTATTCAGGAGCTGATCCTGGTGTGAACGGCAATACAGCCGGTGGTAGAGGTGTAGGTGCCTTTGGTTTCGATTACGGCACACTACCAGCCCCTATCTCCCTGAACTTTGGATTAAGAGCTTCTTTCTAATTACTAAACAGACTATTGCGATGAAAAAAATAAATTTATTTATGGCTGCAGGCATTGCGGGAAGCTTGCTGCTTTTCCAATCCTGCTCGAAGAAGATTGACGAGGCTTATCTCAATCCGAATGCACAAACTGTGCAACCCATTGAAGAACTGTTGCCGAACGTGATTCAGAACATGGTGATCAGCAACACGGCGCAGGGCACCTTATACGGTCCTCAGAATGATGGACTGTATGTTGGCCGCTACATTCAAAACTGGGGTACTAACACTGCCAACAACCAGTACGACCAAATGGGCGGCGCTACCGGTGGTAGCGACATCCTCGGAAGCATTTGGGCGATGCACTACTACGGAATGGGTCAAAACGTTACTCGCATTATTGAATGGGGTACTGAGCAGAAAAAATGGGATTACGTTGGCGTTGCACACGCTATCCGTGCTTGGAGCTGGTTGCAGCTGACAGATATGTACGGTGAGGCCATTTTGAAAGATGCGTTCAATACAAGCATCCTGGTTTTCCGCTATGACACACAACAGGAAATCTATGAAGAAGCAAAAAGACAGGCGCATCTTGCCATCGACTTTCTTAGCAGAAGCGGCGACGGGGTAAGCGCAGACAACCTTGCAAAAGGCGCTCAGTGGACTTCTTACAAGGGCGACAAAGAAAAATGGAAGCGCTTTGCTTACAGTGTTCTGGCGCGGGTGTTCAACCGTTACACAAACAAGGGATCACTTTACAAAGCTGACTCTGTCATTCACTACGCAAACCAAGGCATTACCAGCAATGCTGATAACCTGTATGTGCTGTTTGAAGGTGGTGCTACCGTTAAGATGAGCTACTATGGTCCAACAAGAGGAAACATTGGTACATTACGCCAAACAAAGTTTATTGCCGATTTAATGAGCGGCGTAAACACAAGATTTAATACAGCTGCTGTTGACCCAAGAGCGTGGTATAAGTTAAGAGAAAATACAAATGGCACATTCAAGGGAATTACACTGCCTTCCGGTACGGCTGGTCTGCTAGCTGCTGACATCCCACCAAATTTCTGGGGTAGCACCGGAACTACAGGAACGCCAGCCAATTCCCGCTATATCTGGCAGGATGCGATGCCTTGGCCAATCATTACGGCAAGTGAAATGGCTTTCCTGAAAGCAGAAGCCAATTACCGCAAAAACCTGAAGGGCGATGCAAGAACTGCTTACCGCGAGGGTATTCTTCTTGACTTTGATATGTTAACCAGCGTAGCACAATATGGCAACGGCGTTCCGGCTGCTAACAGGATTGATGCAACCGTACGGGATAATTACCTGGCTAATGCGATTGTAGTTCCCGCCGCCAATGCGCTTACACTTTCGCATATCATGCTGCAGAAATACATTGCGTTGTACGGTTATGGTTTTATTGAAACATGGGCCGACATGCGTCGCTTCCATTACCTGGATACAGAAGGCACAACAGGCGAACAAGTCTATGCAGACTTTGCTCCGCCAACTTTGGCCAACTTATACCAAGACAACAAACAGAAGTATGTGTACCGTGCAAGACCACGCTACAACTCTGAGTACCTGTACAACATTGATGGATTGAACCAGATAGGTGCAATGGTCGGAAATGCTCAGGTGCTGGATTATCACACGAAAGAGATGTGGTATTCCATGTATTAAAAACCAGCAAAAATCAAAATCTATGCAATCGAAACATATTTTATTTAGTTGTTTACTGGCAGCGGGTCTCATGTCCTGCAAGAAAAATGAGATAGATCCGCTTCCGCTAAAAGACCTGGACAATACAACAAACGTAAAGATTGTACATGCCAGTGCTTACCTGACAAATTACAGTGTGCACCTGAAAGTAAATGATCAGCGAATTACGAATGCTTTTACTTATTCAACGCCTTTTCCTGGCGGTGGTTTGAATACAGGCGGCAGTAACTTTCCCTGGTATTTTGCATTGAACCCCGGACAATCAAAAATTACTTTGGCTGTACCAAACGTAGGCCGGGTTACTGACTCTATTATGCTTTATACAGGTAACGTAACACTGGACGCCGGTAAATATTATTCGGTTTACCTGGCAGATACGTTAACAAAAACACAGGCTGTTGTTGTACCGGAAAACAAGGCAATACCTGCTGATAAAACAACCCGGTTTAAGTTTGTAAATCTTATTCCGAATGTTGCGGCAATCGATCTTTATTTCGCCGGCAATGTTGTGGCTGCAAATATTCCTTTCAAAGGCGTGAGCCCGGAATTTATTCTGCCCTACACAACAGCTGGTCAGTGGGCAATTCGTCCTGCTGGTGCAGCGCCTACAAGTACTGCCATAGCGGTTTACCCAACAGGAACCGGTACACAGACCATTCCTAACCAACGAATCATGACCGTTTATTCGCGTGGTTATAGCGGGGTGACAACCGGCAACAGAGTTCCGGCTATTTCATTATTGTATAATTAATCGGGTTCTCTTCATAAAAAAGCTCCGGCACTTGCCGGAGCTTTTTTATTCTGCACCTTCGGCATTTATCCAAAAAACAAATAACACAGAAAAATCGAAGTAATAATTCCCACCAAATCGGCCAGCAACATCGCTCCTACGGCATACCGCGTGTTCTTAATTCCTACCGCGCCAAAATAAACCGCAATCACATAAAAAGTTGTGTCGGACGAACCCTGCAAAACGCAGGCAAGGCGGCCGGCAAACGAGTCAGCGCCAAAGGTTTTCATTGTATCAATCATCATTCCTCTTGCCCCGCTGCCGCTGAGTGGTTTAATTAAAGCAGTTGGAAGACCATCCACAAAGCGGGTGTCAGCGCCAAGCGAAGCAGCCACCAGTTTGAGGTTGTTAATAATCACATCAAACGTGCCGCTGGTACGCAACATGCTAATGGCCACCAGCATTCCTACCAGGTAGGGAATAATGCGAACAGCCGTTTCAAACCCACCCTTGGCGCCGTCAATGAACGCATCAAACACATTTATTTTTTTGTACAAGGCGCCCAGTACAATCAGGATAAAGATGGTTAGAATGATGCCGTTGCTCAGAATGCCCGAAAACGTTTGTGCATCCGCCGTGCTTAGTTTGGTGATGTACACAACCAGCAACGAAATCAACGCCGTAATGCCGCCCACCCAGGCAAGAATCACTGGTTGAAAAACATTGATTTTTTGCTTGAAGGAAACAATGAACATGGCAGCCATCGTTGCTACAAATGTGGCGATCATGCAGGGAACGAAAATGTCCATGGGATTGGCTGCCTGTACATCGCGGGGCAAAGAAGCCCGGGCGGCAATAATGCCCACCGGAATCAACGTCAGTCCCGATGCATGCAAACACAAAAACATCAGTTGTGCATTGGAGGCTCTTTCTTTTTCGGGGTTCAGCTCCTGCAGGCTTTCCATTGCCTTTAGTCCAAACGGCGTAGCGGCATTGTCAAGCCCTAAAAGGTTGGCTGAAAAATTCATCATCATGTGGCCCGTTGCCGGGTGACCGGCTGGTACATCCGGAAAAAGCCGCGAGAAAAAAGGTCCAATGATTTTTGACAAAACGCGAATGCCTCCTGCCCTCTCCGCAATGCTCATAAAACCCATGAAAAGCGCCATAATGCCAACCAGGCCAATTGCAATGTTCACGGCTGTTTTACAGGTTTCAATAATACCGTCTGTTTTTCGCTCCAGTTTTGATTGAATGGATTTGTACGTATAAACTGCCGCCGCCGGGTTAATGGCCTGCATTGCACTTACCGAATCGGGTTGCCGGTCGTCGGACAGCAAAATAGTGGCCTTGGCAGGATCATCTGTTTTTACATAGCCGTATTCTTTCAAAAGCGTTTCGTAATTAGCGGCAAGGTTTTGCTGAACGGGAGAACCAATACCATAATAATAAACCGAATCGTACGAATCGGAAGACTTACCAACCACCATCCGGTTGAAAATATTTTTGTCGCCGCCCAGGGCCCTTACCCCTGCCACAATGATTGCAATGATGATAAAAGCCGACCAGATTCTGCTTAAAGCCATTTGTCTTTTCTGTTTAGGATTTTCGGTTTGAAGATAAACGTTTCCTTCAGATATTGCCCACGCCAACTCCTTATCTTTGCGGCCCTTTTTCGCCAGTAAACAGACAGGAACGATATGTTGCCCGCTGTTTATTGCTCATTGCAAACTGAATATAAAATGGCTTTACAAGCAGGTATCGTAGGACTTCCCAATGTTGGCAAATCCACTCTTTTTAACGCTGTCAGCAACAGCGCCAAAGCACAGGCAAGCAATTACCGTTTCTGTACCATCGACCCCAACGTTGGTTTGGTTGATGTACCCGATCCGCGGCTGACCAAGCTGGCAGAACTGGTAAACCCAAATCGCATCGTGCCTACGCAAATTGAAATTGTGGACATTGCCGGGCTGGTGCGTGGCGCCAGCAAAGGCGAAGGACTGGGAAATAAATTCCTGGGCAACATTCGCGAAGTGGATGCGATCATTCATGTGATTCGCTGTTTTGAAGACGAAAATATTCTGCGTGACGAAGGCGCCATCAACCCTGTTAGCGACAAAGAAATTATTGATACAGAGCTGCAGTTGAAAGACCTGGACAGCATCGAAAAAAAGATTTCGAAAACAGAAAAGAACGCCAAGTTCGACGTAAAGGCAAAAGCTGAACTGGAAGTGTTGCTGCGCTGCAAAGCGCATCTTGAGCAGGGGAAAAGTATTCGGGGGCTGGACATTTCGAAAGATGATTTACCCGCCATTGCTGACTTGTTTTTACTTACGGCAAAATCTGTTTTATACGTTGCCAACGTAGATGAAGCATCAATGCATACCGGCAATAAATTTTCTGAAGCACTGAAAGCGGCAGTGAGTGAAGAGAATGCGCAGGTTGTGGTGATGAACAACAACATTGAAGCACAGATTGCCGAAATGGAAGCTGCGGATGACAAGCAAATGTTCATGGAAGAATACGGCATGAAAGAACCGGCACTGGACCGTTTAATTCATGCGGCTTATAACCTTTTAGGATTGCAAACCTATTTCACAGCAGGTGTTCAGGAAGTCCGTGCATGGACCATCCAGGAAGGTTGGAAAGCACCGCAGGCTGCCGGTGTTATTCACACCGATTTTGAAAAAGGTTTCATCAAAGCAGAAGTGATCAGCTACGATGATTTTGTAAAATATGGTTCTGAATCAGCCGCAAGAGACGCCGGCCGCCTGCGCATTGAAGGAAAAGAATACGTGGTGAAAGACGGCGATGTAATGCATTTCCGTTTTAATGTATAAGTCAGCACCATGATTTGGGTGGATGGTGAAGATTAGGAGGAAATGTTCGCAAACTTTATAAAGGGAGAGTCGTCCAGAATTGGACGACTCTTTTATTTCTTATCAATCATTTTAATCTCCCCCAAATCATGGTTCAGAAATTTTTTTTTGGAAGTTTCAATTCTTTCCCTTTTATCTTTGCACCAGTTCTTTTCTAAATTACTTATCAAGAAAGGCTGAGGGATATGGCCCTTTGAAGCCTTGACAACCTGCTTTTGTTGCGTGCAACAGAGTAAGGTGCCAACTCCATCACGCGGATTTGCGTGACAGATAAGTCAGATCAAAGTTTACTGTTCCAGCACAGCATAGTAAGCTCTTCTGATTTATCGGGAGAGCTTTTTTATTTTACAAAAGCTCCGCCCGGTAAAACGCTTCTCTCCTCTCTTGGTAAGCCAAAAAAAAATTTCAGACAGCAAAACCAGGAGTCATGAGCAACACAACACAAATTCTTCAGAGCATTCCCATCGATCCGTTAACAGGCGCTATCAGTGTGCCCATTTATCAAACCTCAACATTTGTACAGGAAGCACCCGGCGTAAACAAAGGCTACGATTATGCACGAACCGGCAATCCAACAAGAGCCACGTTGGAAAACATTGTGGCGCAACTGGAAGAAGGGAAAGTGGGTGCTGCATTTGCCAGTGGCCTGGCGGCCATTGATGCGGTGGTAAAGCTGTTGCAGAGTGGCGACGAAATTTTAGCAGTTGATGATTTATACGGTGGTGCTTTCCGCTTGTTCACCCAGATCTATCAAAAGTTTGGCATTACGGTTAACTACGTTGACAGTTCAAATTCGGAGAACGTTTTCAACGCCATTACTCCCAAAACAAAACTGATCTGGATTGAAACGCCAACCAATCCCACGCTGAAAATTTCCGACATTGCAGCCATTGCAAAAATTGCCAAAGCTTCCGGCTGCCTGCTTTGCGTGGACAACACGTTTGCTTCTCCCGCCTTGCAAAAACCGCTTGTGTTGGGCGCCGATATTGTGCTTCATTCGGCCACAAAATATTTGGGTGGCCACAGCGACCTCATTGCCGGATTGGTTGTAACAGCTGATAAAGAATTGGGAGATAAAATAAAATTTATTCAAAACGCCAGTGGCGCCATCCTCTCTCCTTTCGATAGCTTCCTCGTTATTCGTGGTATTGAAACACTCAACCTGCGGGTAAAACAACATTGCCAGAACGCACAGATTGTTGCAGAATACCTGGAGTCACACCCACTGGTTGACAAAGTTTTCTACCCCGGGTTGCCTTCTCATCCTAACTACGAAATTGGAAAAAAACAGGCAACAGGCTTTGGCGGTGTTATTTCTTTCTCGCTTAAAAACGACACGGAAGAAGCCGCAAAAGATTTCGTTACCACCACAAAACTTTTTCATCTCGCCGAAAGTTTAGGCGGCGTAAAAAGCCTGGTTTCGCACCCGGCAAGCATGACGCACAAATCCATCCCGGCAGAAAAAAGAAGAGCAGCCGGTGTAAACGACAGCCTGATCAGGTTATCTGTTGGCCTGGAAGAAGCACAGGATTTGGTGGACGATCTTGAAGAAGCCTTTTTGAAAATTAAACAACCACAATTACAAACGATTTAATAAACGAATAATGAGTACGCATAAACAATTAACCATCGGACTGTTTGGCTTTGGCGTAGTAGGCGAAGGAATTTACCACGTATTGAACCAAACGCCATCGCTGAACGCAAGCATCAAGCGCATTTGTATTAAACACCCGGAGAAAAAACGTGAAGCTCCGGCAAGTTTATTCACCACAGATTACAATGACCTGCTGAATGATGAATCTATCAACCTCATTGTAGAACTGATTGATGATGCAGACGAAGCCTACAAAATTGTGACAACGGCTTTCAGAAAAGGAAAATCCGTAATTAGTGCCAACAAAAAATTAATTGCGGAACACTTGGAAGAATTGATTCGCCTGCAGGAAGAAAACAATGTTTCCTTCCTGTACGAAGCGGCGGTTTGCGGTTCTATTCCTGTTATTCGCAACCTGGAAGAATACTTCGACAACGATTTACTGCAAAGCATTTCCGGCATTGTCAACGGATCTACCAATTATATTTTAACCCAACTGGCAGAGGGCCTTACCTACTCCGAAGCATTGCTGGAGGCGCAGCAAAAAGGCTTTGCCGAAAGCAACCCGGCACTGGATGTAGAAGGATGGGATGCCGCCAACAAGCTTACCATTTTGCTGGCACATGCATATGGTATTTTGACGGCACCAACCGCATTGCTGCGCAGTGGCATTACACGCTTGCATGCAAAGGATGCGGCTTATGCATCTGAAAAAGGTTTAAAAATTAAACTGGTAGCACAGGCAAGAAAACTGGCGAGCGGAAAAGTAGCGGCGTTCGTGTTGCCGCAATTTGTGAAATCCGACAACCAGTTGTTTAATGTGAACAATGAATTCAATGGAGTAACTATCGAAAGCAAACTTGCTGACAAGCAGTTTTTCTATGGAAAAGGTGCTGGTCGCTACCCAACGTCGTCCGCAGTCATTTCTGATATTTCGGCCTTCGGTTACAATTACCAATACGAATACAAAAAGCTTTCCCGCAAAGAAAAAAATGCGCTGACGCATGATTTCTACCTTGATGTATTTGTTTCGTTTGCTGCCTGGACAGATGTAAACAAATGGGATTTTGAAGAGTTAACAGAATATCACAGCACGGTTGACAGGCAGTATATCCGTGGCGTTATTCATGCCGATAAGTTGAGAGAAGCAAGTTGGTTTAATGATCCTACTGTATCAGTCATTGTGCAGCAGGAAGGTGTGATTGAAAAAGAAACGCTTGTACAAAAAAGTTTAAAGAAAGTAAGCCTGCAATTGGCAGGTGTTGGACTTTAGTTGTTGTCTGATTTTTGTTTCAAATCGTCCTGCTTTTGCGGGACGATTTTTTTCTTTCCTTTACTGACTAGAACAAAGCCCGTATTGCTGCCCTTCCCACATGAATCGTTCGGGTATCAGCGGGCTTTCGTCCTTCGTACTGGAAATTAATTTCTACGTTGTTTAGCAGGCGTTTGGTAAAATCAAGCGCCCATAAATAGTTTGAACCCGGACGAAGCGCATCAAGGATGATGTATTCAACCGACGGGTTTTTAATGCCACTTGCTGGTGCCTTGTAGCTGATGTTGTTGTAGGTAAACCGCCCGTTGATACTGCTGTTTTGCAGCACATTGTATTTCGTTTCCAGGTTCAGCGCATGCGAGAGTGATTGTTCGCCGCCATACTGCAGGTCATTCTGTTTGTTCTCCAGTTTGTATGATGTTTGTATGCGGAAAACAGTTCCCTTTATAAACGACAATCGTGGCTCCGTATTCAGGATTGCCAACTCATAATTACGGTTACCAAAAGCCGGCGTGTACAACGCGTTTTTTCCAATTCGGTTGTTAACATCGAAGGTTAAAGAGGCAGAGAGATTCCAGCGCAGCTTCAGGTTCCAATCGTTTAGCTCTCTTGTTTCATAACCGTATGTTAGCAGGGCTTTCCCGGAGTTGCGGTTGTTGCTTACATCAATCCCCCACTTGCTGGAGAAACGGTTAAAAGAGATTGCGTTTAATAACACGGTGGCGTTTGTTAGCAGCGCTGTGTCCTGTATGGAATACTTGAACGGATTAAATTCAAAGTCGCCTTTTGCAGTTGATTTTTTTGTTTTCTGCATGGAAGATTGAACGGTAAAGCGACGAACAAACTTTGCCAAACCACCACTCTTCTCCGATAGCAAGGCACGCGGAGTCAGGCTGACAGAATAGTTGAACGTTGTGTAATTCGCTTTGGTAAACTGGTTGGTTGGTGTAAATATGCGAATGAATTTTGCCTGGTCAGGAAACAGAGCTACCTCAAACTCATTCAGCTGTTGAATGCCATCATTGTTGAAATCAATCCAGGTAAATTCACCTTGGCCTGCCGGCACTTCCAGGTAAGCAAAATCGCGGCGCTGCTCCTGTCCTGTTCCCAATTCGTACAAAACATTACCGGTTAGCAAGCCTTTCCATTCGTTGATCATGTACTCCGTTCTGCTCAAAATTGTTTTGTCGTCGTTCTGGTTAGAAACACGTTTATCATACACTTTTAAAACACGGTACGTAGCGCTGAAAATAAGCTGGTGTTTGGCGCTTTCCAGCAATTCCAGTTGCACGTTGGTGTTGTAGCTGCGGTCGCCACGCACCAGGCTTTTTGTTGTTGCGTATTTGTCGGACCGTGTGTAAAATGTAACGCCCCATTTGTTCTTTTTTGCTTCGTTCGACCGTAGGTAGGCAGAATACGTATCAAACGAAAAACTCAATGGCGAAATGGTATCGGTGCGTTTGTTTCGCACTTCGTTTCTCTCCAGCGCATACCGAAAGCCCAATCGCACAGACGACAGTTGTTTAAACAAACGGCTCATGTCAATTACCGGACGAAAAAAACTACCCTTGTCTGCTGCCGCATTAAAATTGGTCATCGCCAGTTGGTTGTTCATGGTCCAACCTTTTGCATTTAACGTATGCTGCAGAATATTTTGATGACCGTTGTAATTATCGCTGCGGCGATAATTCATAAACTGGTAGCTTAAACCACCGTTGCTGTTCTTTAGCTGGGAAGAAAGCCGAAGAATGTTTTCCGTAGCCGGTTGCACAACCAACGGCAAGCCCCACTCCCGGCTAAACTCTACAAAACGCAGCCGCTCAATCGGCCTGAATTTTTGCTGCACATATTCATAATCCACTGCAGAAATCAATTGCAGTTTTTTTGCCGTGTTCAGGTCAATGGTATTGTTGTACTGCACACGGGCCGCAACGCCAACATCATCACCACCATCTTTCGAAGAAAAAGTGTTGGCGTCGTAATTACTCATGGCCACTTCTGTTTTCAGCAAATTGTTTTTGTCAATCTGGTAGTCCGTGGCAAAACTGAGTAATTGTTGTTTTTTGGGCGTTACCAGGGCAACCACCGGCTCAAAGCGGCCCTGCTTAACCCCATTCACCGGTTTTACATAACGGTACACTTTACCATTAGCACCGTTGAAGTCAGGAATGTAATTCCCGTTTCCTTGCCCGATATCGGAAAAGGAAAGTTCAAACTTTGCCGAGTCGGGATTAACCGAATAGCGGTAAAATGAATCAACCACCACTCCGCCAAAAGTGGTATCGTAAACCATCTGGTAAAGAATCTTGTTGGCCGAAAATGTATCGACAAGAGCGGTGGGATAATACGCTTTGTTGATACTGTCGCCAACGTTGAAAAGAAACTGCTTTTGCGCAGGGTCCAGCGACTGGTTGATGGTGGTGTTTTTCGCATCGCTGTTATTAAAGACCGCAATCCGAAACTTCAGTTTTTCGTTGATGTTAAACTCCTGGTTGGCATACAGGTTTGCGTTTAGGTAGTTGCGGTCGGCGTATTCAAACTCCACTTGAATCCGGCTGTCTTTTGTAATCATCCGTCGCGGCATAAAAGTTATTTCTGCCGTGTTGTAATTGATGATGTAATCCTGGTCTTCGCCGCGCTGCAACAGTTCGCCGTCCAGAAAAACACGTTCCGTATTTCCCAGTACAATAAAAAAGATTTCGTTGTTGGCACCTGTCAGCCGGTAAGGTCCCTGGTTGCCTTCCAGGTTCGGATTGGTTGTGCGGTCAAACACGTTGCGGGTAAATTTTCCTTTGGCAATAGAACCGCTCACCAGCGTGGTCGACTGCACCGAAGGCGAAAGTTTGTTGGTGGTTTGAAAGGAAATTCCCTGTAGCCGTTTGTAAAAATTAAGAAAGTAAAGACCGCTTTGCCTGATATCAATATCGCCTAAACTCAATTGCCAGTTTCGCTTTTTGAATTGCAAAAACACCTGGTCAAATTCGTTCAACTGTTGCGTAGTGCCATCCGGCTGAATGGGAATGTTATTATCCGTTAATGCAACAGCAATCTCAATGCTGTCCGTCAGGTAGCCGTTCAGTTGCAATTGAAAGTTGGAATTGAACACGGCATCCTGGTTGTTTCCTACCGACATAGCCCTGCCAAAACTTCCACTTGCCTGTATGTTGCCAAAATCAAACAGTCCCTTGGTTCCTTCTTCATCTGCCCTGCCAAAGGCTAAAGGCTGAATATAGAGGTTGCGAACAATGGAATCGTAACTATGGCGCTGAGCAACAGCGTTAAACTTGCCGGGAAACACACGGTAAATAATGGAAACGCTGTCAAGCGCAGGTTTTGTTTTCCAGTACAGAACTGCATTTACAAAATCAAGTTCGTAGGCGGACGAATCCACTTCATTTAACCGAAAGGTTTTGGGAATAATGCTTAGCGTATCGAGAAGGACACTATCGGCAGAAACAGCGATCTTTTTTGTGCGAAGATTAGAGGTGTTGGCAGGATTTTGCGCCTCACCGTTGACAGCAATCAATAGAACAAAGCAGATAGACAATATGCAGCGTAAAAGCGTCAACAGCGTGTAGGATTTGGATGCATTGTAAAAATGACACTTTTTAACGGCCAAACATGAGATTAATTGTTAAACGGAGCCTGAAAGTCGGCGAGTACGCGGTTTTAGCCAAACAAAAAGCAGGACGGATGCCCTGCTTTTAAATAATATTTCCAAAAATGCATTTTATTCATTTGCTGAAAGACCAGCTACCAGGTAGTCTTTGTGCATACGGGAGATATTGGTAATGGCGATCTCCTTTGGACAAACCGCTTCGCAGGCGCCGGTAAAAGTACAGGAACCAAAGCCTTCTTTGTCCATCTGGTGAACCATGCTAATAACCCGCTTGTAACGCTCCGGCTGACCTTGCGGAAGCAAGCCCAGGTGTGCCACTTTCGCGGACAGGAACAATGAAGCAGAAGCATTTTTACAAGCCGCAACGCAGGCACCGCAGGCAATACAAGCAGCTGCCGCAAACGACGCATCTGCATGATCCTTGTTGATAGGAAGCGCATTTCCGTCAACCGCGTTACCGGTATTTACAGAAACAAAACCACCCGCCTGGATGATGCGATCGAAGGAAGAACGGTCGGTAACAAGGTCTTTAATGATGGGGAAACCGTTGGCTCTCCAGGGTTCAACCACGATGGTATCGCCATCTTTAAATGCCCGCATGTGCAGCTGGCAGGTAGTGGTGGCGTGCCATGGTCCGTGCGGACGACCGTTGATGTGCATGGAGCACATACCGCAAATACCTTCACGGCAATCGTGATCAAAGGCGATTGGATCCTTGCCTTCTTTGACCAGGCGTTCGTTCAGGATATCAAACATTTCAAGGAAAGACATTTCCGACGAAATGCCATCCACATCGTATGTTTCAAATCTGCCCTGTGCTTTATTATTTTCCTGACGCCATACTTTCAGCGTCAATTTCATTTCGTAATGTTCCATTCAACTTTTTTTATAGAACGCGGATAATGATGATTTGTATGATCGATAAGGTCATCATGAATTATCAGCATTATCATGATAACCTGTGTTCCATCTATTTATAAGAACGTTGGCTTGGTTTCACCACATCGTAAACCAGGTCTTCTTTGTGCATTGTCCATGAACCGTCGCCGGTACTCTGCCAGGCCGCTACGTACATAAACTGGTCGTCGTGACGAAGCGCCTCACCTTCTTCTGTCTGGTGCTCTTCGCGGAAGTGGCCACCGCAGCTTTCTTCACGTTGCAGGGCATCCATGCACATCAACTCACCCAGCTCAATAAAATCAGCCACGCGGCCAGCTTTGTCAAGCTCAGGGTTGAAATCGTTTACCTTCCCAGGAATTCTTACGTCGCTCCAGAATTCTTTTCTTAATTGCCTGATTTCTTCAATCGCCTCACGCAAACCTTGTGCGTTACGGGCCATGCCACACTTGTCCCACATAATTTTGCCCAAACGCTTGTGCATGCTTTCTACGGTTTGTTTACCGTTGATGCTCATCAAACGTTCTGTTCTTTCCCGCACTGCTTTTTCTGCTTCTTCGAAAGCCGGATGCGTCGTAGGAATATTTGCCGTACGGATTTCGTCGGCCAGGTAATTACCCACCGTGTACGGAATCACGAAATATCCATCGGCCAGTCCCTGCATCAGCGCCGAAGCACCCAGGCGGTTAGCCCCGTGATCGGAGAAGTTACATTCACCCAAAGCATACAGTCCTGGGATCGTCGTCATCAGTTCATAGTCAACCCAAAGGCCGCCCATGGTGTAGTGCACCGCAGGGTAAATGCGCATCGGCACTTCGTAAGGGTTCTCGCCGGTAATCTTTTCATACATGTCGAAAAGATTACCGTATTTCTCTTTCACAACTTCTTTACCTAAGGTGGTGATCATAGCTGCGTCGGCATTGCTAAGATTGCGCTTGTTGGCTTCAATCTTTCCGTAGCGCTGAATGGCATCGGCATAATCGAGGTAAACCGCCTGCTTGGACGTGCCCACGCCATAGCCGGCATCGCATCTTTCCTTGGCGGCACGTGAAGCCACGTCGCGGGGAACAAGGTTACCAAACGCCGGGTATCTTCTCTCCAGGTAATAATCTCTTTCTTCTTCCGGAATATCGCCGGGACGGCGTGTATCGTTCTGTTTTTTAGGAACCCAAATGCGACCGTCGTTCCGAAGTGATTCTGACATCAGCGTCAGCTTCGACTGGTGCTCACCTGTTACCGGGATACAGGTTGGGTGAATTTGTGTAAAGCATGGGTTACCGAAGTAAGCACCTTTTTTATGCGCCTTCCAGATAGCCGTTGTATTGCTACCCATGGCGTTTGTGGAGAGATAGAAAACGTTTCCGTAACCACCGCTGCACAGCAGCACGGCATGGCCGAAATGACGCTCCAGTTCTCCAGTAACCAAATCTTTCGCAATAATGCCGCGGGCCTTGCCATCAATCATCACCAGCTCCAGCATTTCGTGGCGGGTGTACATTTTTACGTTGCCCAGTGCCACTTGTCTTTCCAATGCCTGGTAAGCGCCAATCAGCAACTGCTGACCGGTTTGCCCGGCTGCATAAAACGTACGCTGTACCTGCGTTCCACCAAATGAGCGATTGCTCAGCAAACCGCCATACTCGCGGGCAAACGGAACACCCTGCGCCACGCATTGGTCAATGATGGCCGCACTCACTTCCGACAAACGGTGAACGTTGGCTTCACGGGCACGGTAGTCGCCACCCTTGATGGTATCATAAAACAAACGGAACACCGAGTCACCGTCGTTCTGGTAATTTTTTGCCGCGTTGATGCCGCCCTGTGCTGCAATGGAGTGTGCACGGCGGGGTGAATCCTGGAAGCAGAACGCTTTTACTTTGTAACCCAGTTCGCCCAGCGAAGCGGCGGCAGAAGCGCCGGCCAGACC
Source organism: Flavisolibacter sp. (assembly GCA_035510335.1). GTDB lineage: Bacteria > Bacteroidota > Bacteroidia > Chitinophagales > Chitinophagaceae > Flavisolibacter. The sequence continues at coordinate 21,707 of DATKHJ010000492.1, forward strand.
GGTACCCACTACAATTACTTCCAGCTTTCGCTTGTTAGCCGGGTTCACCAACTTCACATGCCCTTTGTAATCTTCC
>DATKHJ010000493.1:0-5392 GCA_035510335.1 Flavisolibacter sp.
GGTTATTATGGCGGCGGGTACAGCGGTGGCCATCACGACGAACATGGCGGAGGACATCATGGCGGCGGCAAGCATGGGCGGCGTGGTTTTTTAGGAAAGATGTTTGACTTTTAACCACCCTTCAAAAAAATCTTCACTCAACCTTAAACCAACCATGCGATTTCAAAACAAAACCTGCCTTGTTACCGGAGGCGCTTCCGGTATCGGCAAAGCCATTTGTCAGCAGTTTGCAACCGAAGGCGCCAATGTTCTCTTAGTGGACGTTCAGGATGCCGGTGCAGATGTAGCGAAAGAGATGAGCGCCGCAACCGGCAGGCAAGTCATTTTTCAAAAAACGGACATTTCCGTTTATGCACAAGTGGAAGATGCAGTAAACAGAGCGGTGCAAACCTGGGGAAAAATTGATGTGCTGGTGAACAACGCCGCCATCATGACCTTCAAGCCTATCACGGAATTAAGCGAAGCGGAATGGGACAAAGTGATGGCCGTGAACATAAAATCCGTTTTCTTCTTTTGCAAGCTGTGCCTGCCGCACTTCAACGGTGGCGCCATAGTTAACATAAGTTCCGTTCATTACCACGAAACAACGCCGAATGTCATTCCATATGCCAGCAGCAAAGGCGCTATGGAAGCGTTTACAAGAGGCATGAGCATTGAGTACCCCGCCGAAAAGGTAAGGGTGAACTGCGTGGCGCCTGGAGCAGTGGATACGCCGATGTTGTGGAGCAATCCCAATGTCAAAGCTGGTATTGAAAAAATTACTGGTGCCATTGGCAAGCCTGAAGACATTGCAGCGGCCGTATGTTTTATTGCTTCAACTGAGGCATCATATATCAACGGCGCTTCGCTGCATGTAGATGGCGGACGGTTGAATATTTTATAACGAAAGGATTTTTTACAATGGCCAACAAATTCATGTTTGCAACCGGAATTGAAAACAGCTATCCTACTATCCAACTGCCCGATGGCACAACAAAGCGGGTGGATGAGATGGAAAAGACAGGGCACTACCAACGCTGGAAAGAAGATTTTAACCTGGTGAAAGAGTTAGGCATTGAGTTCCTGCGTTACGGCCCGCCGTATTACAAAGTGCATCTTGGGCCCGGGCAATACGACTGGGGCTTTACCGATGAAACTTTCAGGTATTTGCAGGAACTGAACATCACACCTATCGTTGACCTTTGCCATTTCGGAGTACCGGACTGGGTTGGTGATTTTCAGAACGAGGAATGGCCGGTACATTTTGCGCAATACGCAAAAGATTTTGCCAAACGCTTTCCCTATCTCCAGTTCTACACACCGGTAAACGAAATTTTTATAGCAGCTACTTTTTCTGCGCAATGGGGTTGGTGGAACGAAAGAAAGGCGGACGACCGTTCCTTTGTTACCGCACTCAAGAACATTTGCAAGGCCAACGTGCTGGCCATGAAAGCCATTCTTGAAGTGCAACCGCAGGCCACTTTCATCCAAAGTGAAAGCAGCGAATATTTTCATGCCGAAGACCCGCATTGTTTGCCGCAGGCGCAATTCCTCAACGAAAAGCGTTTTCTTTCGCTTGACCTCACGTATGGCTATCCGGTGAGTGTGATCATGTATGAATATCTGATGCAAAACGGCATGACCAAGGAAGAGTACCAGTGGTTCCGCAACCAGGACATAACTGGTAAGTGCATCATGGGCAACGATTATTATTGGACCAACGAACACATGGTGCACGGCGATGGAACCACCTCGGCTTCCGGGGAAATTTTTGGGTATTATGTTATTACACATCAATACTTCAGCCGCTACCGCCTGCCGGTGATGCACACCGAAACCAACATCAAAGAACCCAACTCGGTAGCATGGTTAAAGAAAGAGTGGGCCAATGCTTATCGCTTAAAACAGGACGGTGTTCCGCTGGTGGGCTTTACCTGGTACAGCCTGGTGGACCAGGTGGATTGGGACACAGCATTACGTGAAGACAACGGAAGGGTGAATGAACTTGGCTTGTATAATATTGACCGAAAGATCCGGCCTGTTGGGAGTACGTATAAAGACCTTATTCGTGAGTGGAATGTGTTGTTGGAGAAAGAAAGCTACGGCGTGCACATTAACTATTAACCCTGTTTCACCTTGGAGGTGAATATTTTTCTTCACTTAAAAACAAACCCTTTTAAAAAAGTACGGCTTTATGAAAAATATAGCATTAAAAAAAGACATACCGGCATCCATCGTCGTATTTCTGGTAGCGCTGCCGCTTTGTTTAGGTGTGGCCCTGGCATCCGGCGCACCTCTGCTCTCCGGCATCATCGCCGGCGTCATCGGAGGCATTGTCGTTGGGTCCATCAGTGGCTCGCATAACAGTGTCAGTGGTCCGGCTGCGGGATTAGCAGCGGTGGTTTTAGCCGCAATTACCTCACTCGGTTCCTTCCCGGTTTTTTTATTGGCTGTTTTTATTGCCGGCGTCCTGCAACTCGCAGGTGGCATTTTCAAAGCCGGCTTTATTGCCAACTACATTCCCAACAACGTTATAAAGGGTTTGTTGGCGGCCATCGGCATCATTCTTATTCTAAAGCAAATCCCGCAGGCTTTGGGCGACCACCGAGATGCGATCGGCGATTTTTCTTTCTGGCAGTTAAACAATGAAAATACAATTTCAGAGTTTTTTTTAACCCACAAATACATTACCCCCGGCGCTGTTATCATCTCCGTTTTATCACTTCTTGTTTTGATTGTATGGGATAAAACACCGCTGAAAAAATTCCGGTTTTTCCCGGCGCCCCTGTTTGTGGTGCTGATGGGTATCGGGCTTAATTATTTGTTCCGGGCTTCTTTTCCTTCGCTGTACCTGGATGGCAGCCACCTGGTAAGAATTCCGGCTGTTGACCCGGACACGCCTTCATCGTTTATCACTTTCCCGCAATGGAGCGCCATCGGCAAACCAGCAGTTTGGATTTCAGCCCTCACCATCGCAATCCTTGCTTCACTGGAAACGCTCATTAACATCGAAGCATTGGAAAAAATTGACCCGCATAAACGGCAATCGCCGCCCAACCGTGAACTGGTGGCACAAGGTATAGGCAATATGATGGCCGGCCTTGTCGGCGCCTTGCCGGTAACATCCGTCGTAGTGCGAAGCTCAGTTAACATCAACTCAGATAACCGCACCAAATTGTCAACCATTCTGCACGGCATTTTTTTATTGTTAAGTGTGCTTTTGTTAAGTCCTTACCTTAACCTCATTCCCATTCCTTCGCTGGCAGCCATCTTACTTTATACAGGCTATAAGCTGGCAAGCCTGAAACTCATGACGGACATGTACAAAAAAGGCTGGAACCAGTTTATACCTTTTATTGCTACCATCATTGCCATAGTGTTTACCGATTTGTTAATTGGTGTTTTACTTGGCCTTGCCATAAGCCTGTTTTACCTGTTGCGCAGTAATTACCGCAATCCTTTTTTAAAAGAACAAGAAGATCATCACATCGGCGAAGTCATTCGCTTTGAATTATCGAACCAGGTTTCCTTTTTGAACAAGGCTTCCATCAAAGACAGCTTGTGGGAAATACCCGAAGGTTCAAAAGTGGTGATTGACGCCACTTACTCCGACTACATTGACAACGATGTACTGGAAGTAATTAATGATTTTAAAACCACCATCGCCCCGGAAAAGGCCATTCAGCTTAATATACTCGGCCTGAAAGAAAAATACCAGCTTACCGATCATATCGAGTTTATCAACGTGATGGATGAAGATGTGCAGCAAAACCTTACACCTGCAGATGTTCTTAAACTTTTGAAAAAAGGCAATGAACGTTTTGTAAGCGGCAACGTAAGGGAAAAATATTTGCAGCATCGATTGAAAGCCACTTCGGGAAAACAGCATCCGGTGGTCATTGTAGTTAGCTGTATTGATTCCCGAACGTCGCCTGAAATTATTTTTGATGCTGGTCTTGGTGAAATTCTTTCCATCCGGGTGGCAGGCAATATCATCTCCCCCGAAATTATCGGCAGCATCGAATTGTCCGTGAAGGAAATCGGCGCAAAGCTCATTGTCATTGCCGGGCATTCGGGCTGCGGCGCTGTGGGTGCGGCCTGTGCAAATTTGGAGGAAGGAAAAATTTCTTCCATCACCCAAAAAATAAAACCGGCAATTGACCAGGTGAAAAGTGAGGACGGCGATGCAGATTTGAGCGATCCAATCATTAAAGAAAAAATTACCCGATGCAATGCGGATAACTCTTTGAAAGAAGTGGTGCGGGAAAGCGCCTTTCTTCAGCAGCAGTTGAGCAGCCAGGCAGTGGGGATTGTTTCCTGTTAATACGACACTGCTTCCGGCAGGGTGAAATTCAATGCGCTTCAATACAATTAACATGGACTGGAATACCGAACTGACCATGATGACCCGGACGCTGCTCGCCTGCCTGCTTGGTGCAGGCATCGGTATAGAACGGGAGCTGAAAGGCAAAGACGCCGGCATACGCACCTACGCCGCTGTTGCCCTTGGCGCCTGCACGTTCGGGCTCATTGGCCAGCACATTGCACCGCAGATGGATACACGCATCGCCGCTAACATTGTGGTAGGTATTGGCTTTTTAGGCGCCGGCATGATTATGAAAGATGGTAACCGTGTGGAGGGTCTCACCACAGCGGCTACAGTTTGGGCTACGGCGGCGGTGGGCCTTGCACTATCGTTGGGTATGTACCTGCTCGGCATTCTCACCTCAGTATTAATTGTGCTTATTCTGGCACTGCAGGACCTGCCTTTCTGGAAAAAAATGCAAGAGAAAATAGCACAGCGCAAAAAAAATGGTCAATAAATAATGGAACGGTATCTGTAAATGGAAGGTTAGTTGTGCCTGCAAAATCAAGAAGATTGCTTTACTTCTGCACCAGCCCCGCAATGATGTTGATGCTTAACGCAAGAATAACCGTATTAAACAAAAATGAAAGAAGGCTATGCAGCAGTGCCAGCCGGCGGATGGTGCTGGAAGAAACCTGCACATCCGATACCTGGAAGGTCATGCCGATGACAAACGAGAAATAGGCGAAGTCAAGGTAGTCGGGTGTTTTATCGTTCGGGAACAACAGCCCGCCCCGGTGCTTTTTTTTGATGGCGTCTTCATCCGACTCGCAGGTGTAAAAAAGGTGCGCATAGCGAAAGGTAAAAGTGGTGTGGATCAAAAACCAGGCGCAGGCTACCGATGCTAGAGAAAGGGCTACGTGGTAAAAATAGCCCGGCTCGCCGGCATTGGGCAACATGCGTAGCAACAACACGATTGCAACAAGACTAACGAAAGCGGCGATAAGCGTTATCAGAAATATCAGCAGAAGACTGGAGTCCTGGTCTTTTGCAATGTGGGCTATCTCATCGGGGTGTGCGGTAAACATCGTTACACCATACATAAGC